>CAZNNJ010000027.1:0-18011 GCA_964574305.1 uncultured Rhodospirillales bacterium
GAGCTCTATCCAGAGTGTTTCGCGTCTTGCGGCGGGTAAAGCCCTGGCAGCATCTTATCCGGAGCTTAAGCAATCTGCGGCCGGGTGCCTCCTGGTTTTTCAGACCCGGGGCGGAATCCAGGCGGGCGGGGGCGCGGTAAAGCCCGCCGTCGTTCTCGGTTTCGGCCTGTTCCTGATCGTCCACGGATTCATCGATGAGGCGCTGATGCGCGGCATGCTGATCTCGGGCCTGTCGCTGCTGCTGGGCGGGCGGCCGGTCGCGGCGGTGCTGATCGGCGCGGTGCTGTTCGGCGCGACGCATATGTTCCTCGACGGGGCATCGCCGATGTCGGTGGTCAGCAACGGCCTGGGCGGGGTGATGTACGGGCTGGCTTTTGTGCTGACCGGGCGCATCTGGCTGGGGTTCGGCCTGCATTTCGCCTGGAATTTCGTCCAGGGGCCGGTCCTTGGCTTCATCCTCAGCGGCCATCCGGTGGATGGCGCATTCCTCCGGATCGCCGATCTTGGCCCCGCCTGGCTGACGGGTGGCCTCTATGGGCCCGAGGGCGGGGTCGTCGGCATCGCTTTCCGCTTCGTGGTCATCGGCGCCGTCGTGGCCTGGAGCCGGCACGCCAAAGTCACGCTTCCGCAAGCCGCCGGCCGGGCTTAGTCTCGGCAAATAAGAACAAGGGAGGGTGTCATGAAAACAACGATCCATTGGCCGCGATTCCTGATCGTTTCGATCCTGGGCGCGGTCGTGATGCTGGTGCTCTACAGCCTGTGGACCGGCAAGGTGGTGGCTGGGATGAACCTGTCGCCCGGCCTGCCGTCGCGCCCGCCCGAGGAGGTGAAGCCGCTGGTGCCCTTCTTGGGTGTGGTCTCGATCACCCAGCTGGTCGTTTTCGCCTACCTCTATCTGCGTATCTATCCGCAGCGCAGCCTCAAGAACGCGGTCTGGTGGGGCCTGTGGGGCGGGTTCTTCATGGTGCTGCCGGACGGGCAGTTCTTCGTCATCACCCCCAACCAGACCTGGTCCCTGCTGTTCATGCAATGGGCCGAGGGCATCGTTACCGCCATGCTGTTCATGGCGCTGTTCCAGCTCGCCTACCGCCCGGCGGACGAGGCATGGACGCAGCCCAAGGCCGAATGGCCGCGCTTCCTGGTCTTCGGCCTCTTGAGCGCCATCCTGGTCTTTGCGTTGGACATTCCCTTCCACCAGTTCCTGGCGCCGAAAATCTTCACCGAATATCCGGCGCACGACTATCCGCAGCGTTCGGCGGAAGAGATCGGGGCGCTGTTCCCCTTCCTGTTCCTGACCTACCTGCTGCAGCTCAGCTTCTTCTGCTACACCTATCTGCGCGTCTATCCGATGCGCGGCCTGGCGAGCGCGATCTGGTACGGGGCGTGGCTCGGCGTGTGGGTGGTGATCCCGAACATGCAGTTCTTCGTCGGGCTCGACAAATATACCTGGCACATGCTGGCCATCCAGGTGCCGGAGGGCGCCATCCTGACCATGATCATGATGGCCTTCTTCGAATTCGCCTATCGCCCGAAAAGCCAGCCCACGCTCGCCGCGGCATAGCTAGCCCTCGAGATAGCCGAGCAGCGCCACAGCCTGGTTATGCTCGGCGTCATGGGCGCTGTAGAGCAGGGTCACCGGCCCCTCGGCGATCAGGCCGCGCAGCCGCGCCACCGCCTCGCCGTTCACATTCAGCTCGGCAGCGTAGCGCGTTTTGAACTCGGCCCATCGCGCCGGGTCGTGGCCGAACCATGTGCGCAAACCCGTGCTGGGCGCGATTTCCTTCAGCCACAGGTCCAGCGCGGCCTTTTCCTTGGTCATGCCGCGCGGCCAGACACGGTCGACCAGCACGCGCAGGCCGTCGCTTTCTGCAGCGGGTTCGTAGACGCGTTTGATTCCGATAGTTTGCGCTAGCGGCATGTTGCGAACCTCCTCTCCTCGGGACGCAATATGGGATGCCGAGCCTTCGATGCAGGCGGCTATGCCGAAAAACTGACCGCCGTGGTGTTGGCGCCGCAGACCAGCACAGTCACCCGCTTGCCCGCGGCCGGGACATATTTGCCCGAGAGGAGCGCCGCCAGCGCGGTCGCGCCGCCGGGCTCGGCCACGATCCTGACCGTCTCCCACAGCGCCGCCTGGGCCGCCAGTATTTCCGTGTCCGAGACCAGAATCGGCTTTTCGACATAGGCCTGGGCCAGCGGGAACATCAACTCGCCGACGCGTTTGGGCGCCAGCGAATCCGCTGCGACGCTGCCGGCCTTTGCGTCGACCGGCCGACCGGCGGCCATGGCCTCGAACAGGGTCGGCGCGTCCTCGGGTTCGACCGCGACGATCTTGGTGCGGCCGGCGAACCAGGCGGCAATGCCGCCGATCAGCCCGCCACCGCCGACCGCGACGATCAGCGTGTCGGTGGGTTCAGCGTCCGCCTCGACCTCCAGCCCGACCGTGCCCTGGCCCAGCATGGTTTCCACCTGGTCATAGGCATGCAGCACCATCGCCTCGCGGTCGGCGACGAATGCCTCGCTGGCCGCCAGAGCATCGGCATAACGTTCCCCGGTGATGGCCAGCTCGGCGCCGTAGGAGCGGATTCGTTCGATCTTTGCCGGGGACGCAACGGTGGGCAGGAAGATCGTCGCCGGGATGCCCAGCTTCATCGCCGCATAGGCGACCGCTACGCCATGGTTGCCGCCCGACGCGGCGACGACCCCGGCCTTGGGCACAGGCCGGGTCAGGAGGTTCGCGAACACGCCGCGCGCCTTGAAGGAACCGGAATGCTGGAGATATTCCAGCTTCAGCCGGATCGTGCGCGACGGCAGCCCGAAATCCGCCAGGTCGACGGCGACTGTCGGCGTGCGGCGGATATAGGGGCGGATGACCGGGTCGACCTCGACGATGCGTTCGCGGGTGATTTCCGTTCTCATGCCCTCCTCCGCATGGACCTATTTCGTCAGCGCCCGCTTCAGCGCCTCGACCGCGTCGCGGCGGAAGCGCCTGGTCACGTCGGCGTCGAAGGCGACGTCGAAGCCGTGATAGGCGCCGGGATAGACATGCAGCTCGGTCGGCACGCCGGCGGCCAGCAGGCTCTTGGCATAGTCGATATCCTCATCCAGGAAGATGTCGAGGGCGCCAACGCTGACGAAGGTCGGCGGCAGGCCGGCCACACTCTCCGCCCGCGACGCGGCGGCATAGTGCGAGACGCCCTCGGCACCCGGCGCATGGCCCAGCAGCGAGTGCCAGCCGAAATGGTTGCTCTTGGCGTCCCAGATGAACTGGCCGGCGAATGCGTGCGGCTCGGCTCGGGTCACGGTGCGGTCGTCCAGCATCGGATAGATCAGCAGCTGGAACACCAGCGGCACCTCGCCCCGGTCGCGCGCCAGCAGGCCCAGCGCCGCCGACAGGCCGCCGCCCGCGCTCTCGCCGCCGATGGCGATCCGGTTCGGATCGACGCCCAGCGCGGCGGCATTGGCATGGAACCATTTGAGCGCGGCATAGCAATCCTCGACCGGGCCGGGATGCGGCGTGTCGGGCGCCAGCCGGTAATCGACTGAGCAGACCACGCAGCCGATCTCCGCCGCGACCGCCTTGTTCGACGCCTCCATCATCTCCGGCACGCCCATCACGTAGCCGCCGCCATGGATATGGAAATAGCCGGGTTTGGCGCCCGTTGCACCCGGCGGGCTGTAGATCAGCACCCGCACATCCGGCGCCCCGGCTGGCCCCGGCACATGCCGCTCCTCGACTGTCACGTCAGAGGGTGGGGCGGCCGCCTGCTGCTGCTTCAGCATCTCCGCCATCATGCCCCGCATCTGCGGCAGGGTGACGAGCGACAAGTCGAACGGCGGCATATATTCCAACGCCGGCAGCAATTCCGGATCGACGAGATGCTTGGTGTCCATGACGGCTGCTTCCCCTTGTGTGTTTCGCGTCAGGCTTAGCGGGTGGGCGCGGGAGAGGGAAGGGGGTTCGCGAGCGGGGCGCGGTCATGATAGTGGATGGGTCGAGGCGGAAGGGGGGCAGCTGCATGGATATCCCGGACGACATTTTCACCGAACCCGATCCCGTCGATCCCGAGACCCTGTCCAATCTCGGGCCGTTGCGCCGACTCGCCGGCATTTGGGAGGGGCATCGCGGCGTCGATCTCAATCCGAAGGCCGATGGTCCGGAGCGGCGGGCCTATTACGAGCGCATCGAGATGCAGCCGATCGATCCGCAGGCGAACGGGCCGCAGCTCTTCTACGGCCTGCGGTATCACATCCACATCAACACCGAGGAAGAGGACATCACCTTCCACGACCAGGTCGGCTATTGGTTGTGGGAACCGGCCACCGGCCTCATTCTGCAGACCGTCGCGATTCCGCGCGGGCAGGTGGCGATCGCCGCCGGCCACGCAAAGCCGGACGATGCCAGGCTGGTCCTGACGGCGGAGCGCGGCCAGACCGAATACGGCATCTGCTCGACCACATTCCTCGATCTCGCCTTTCGGACCGATTCCTACCGCATCGAGGTCGATTTCCACGACGACGGCTCCTGGAGCTATGTGTTGGACACGACCCTGGTGGTGCATGGCTCCCCTTTCCAGCATCTCGACCGCAATACCCTGACCAAGATCGCGGAGGCCGATCTGAACCCATGGGCGCGGATCGAGCGGGAGAAGCGAAAATCATGAAGCCATTCCGGCGGGGCATTCCATGCTGACGGTCCGCAGCGAGCAGGCGTGTTTCGGCGGCACGATCGGCTTCTACAGCCATCCGTCGTCCGAGATCGGGGCGGAGATGCGCTTTTCGGTCTATCGGCCGGCGCAGGCCGGGCCGCTGCCGGTGCTCTATTACCTCGCGGGGCTCACCTGCACCGAGGAAACCTTCATGATCAAGGCCGGGGCGCTCCGCCTCGCTGCCGACCTTGGCCTGGTCCTGGTGGCGCCGGACACCAGCCCGCGGGGCTTAAGCATTCCCGGCGAGGACGACGACTGGGATTTCGGCACCGGCGCCGGCTTCTATCTCGATGCGGTGGCCGAGCCCTGGGCGCGCAACTATCGGATGTATTCCTATGTGGTGAAGGAGCTGCCGGCGCTCATCGCCGCCAATTTCCCGGTCCGGCCCGACCGCGCCGGCATCTTCGGCCATTCGATGGGCGGCCACGGCGCGCTGACGATCGCGCTGAAGAATCCCGACCGCTACCGTTCGGTCTCGGCTTTCGCGCCGATCTCAAACCCGGTCGCCGTGCCGTGGGGGGAGAAGGCATTCGGCAATTATCTCGGGTCCGACCGCGCGCGATGGGCTGAATGGGATGCCAGCCTGCTGATGCGCAGCCATCCCTATCCCGGTGACATCCTGGTCGACCAGGGCCTCGCCGACCAGTTCCTGGAAAGGCAGCTCCGCCCCGAAGCGTTGGAAGATGCCGCCAAGGCCTCCGGCCAATCCCTGACGCTCCGCCGCCACCCGGCCTACGACCATTCCTACTGGTTCATCCAGTCCTTTATCGAGGACCATATGCGCTGGCATGCAGAACGGCTGGCGGGCTGAATTTCGTAGGATGGGTTTCGCTACGCTCAATCCATCCTACGTCTTATGACAAGAAAAAGGCCCGGGGCGGTAACCCCGGGCCTTTCGCTGTTCGGATAAACCGCCGCGTTTACGCGAACTGGTTCATCGTGTTGTGGACGCCGCCGGCCTTCAGCGCGGCGTCGCCGGCGAAGTATTCCTTGTGGTCGTCGCCGAGGTCGGAGCCGGACATGTTCTGGTGCTTCACCGCGGCGATGCCCTGGCGGATCTCCTGGCGCTGGACGCTTTTCACATAGCCCAGCATGCCCTGGCTGCCGAAATACTCCTTCGCCAGATTGTCGGTCGACAGGGCCGCGGTGTGATAGGTCGGCAGGGTGATCAGGTGGTGGAAGATGCCGGCCCGCTTCGACGCATCCGCCTGGAAGGTACGGATGCGCTCGTCGGCCTCGATCGCCAGCGCGGTCGAGTCATAGTCGGCACTCATCAGCTTGGCGCGGTCGTAAGCCGCCACGTCCTTGCCGGCCGCCTTCCATGCATCATAGACCTGCTGGCGGAAGTTCAGCGTCCAGTTGAAGGACGGCGAGTTGTTGTAGACCAGCTTGGCGCCCGGCACGACTTCGCGGATACGGTCGACCATGCCGGCGATCTGCTCGATATGCGGCTTCTCGGTCTCGATCCACAGCAGGTCGGCACCGTTCTGCAAGGAGGTGACGCAGTCCAGCACGCAGCGGTCGGCGCCCGTGCCGGCGCGGAACTGGAACAGGTTGGACGGCAGGCGCTTCGGCCGCAGCAGCCTGCCGTTGCGGTTCAGCACCACGTCGCCGTTCTTCATGTCGGCCGGCGCGATCTCCTCGCAATCCAGGAAGCTGTTGTACTGGTCGCCGATATCGCCCGGCGTGTGGCTGACCGCGATCTGCTTGGTCAGGCCGGCGCCCAGCGAGTCGGTGCGGGTGACGATGATGCCCTTCTCGACGCCCAGCTCCAGGAAGGCGTAGCGGCAGGCGCGCACCTTGGCCAGGAAATCCTCATGCGGGACCGTGACCTTGCCGTCCTGGTGGCCGCACTGCTTTTCGTCCGACACCTGGTTCTCGATCTGCAGCGCGCAGGCGCCGGCCTCGATCATCTTCTTGGCCAGAAGATAGGTCGCCTCGGCATTGCCGAAGCCGGCATCGATGTCGGCGATGATCGGCACGACATGGGTCTGGTAGTTGTCGACCGCGTCCAGCAGCCGCTCTTCCTCGGCCTTGTTGCCGGCGGCGCGGGCGGCGTCCAGCTGGCGGAACAGGCCGCCCAGTTCACGGGCGTCGGCCTGGCGCAGGAAGGTGTACAGCTCGCGGATCAGCGCGCTGACGGAGGTTTTTTCGTGCATCGACTGGTCCGGCAGCGGGCCGAACTCGGAGCGCAGCGCGGCCACCATCCAGCCCGACAGGTACAGGTAGCGGCGCTCGGTGCTGTTGAAGTGCTTCTTGATGGAGATCATCTTCTGCTGGCCGATGAAGCCGTGCCAGCAGCCCAGCGACTGGGTGTAGTTGGCCGGGTCGGCGTCATAGGCGGCCATGTCGGCGCGCATGATGTCGGCGGTATAGCGCGCGATCTCCAGGCCGGTCTTGAACCGGTTCTGCAGCCGCATGCGGGCAACCGCCTCGGGGCTGATGCCGTCCCATGTGCCGTTCTTGCTGTCGACCAGCTGGCCCATGGCGATGATGTGATCCTGGTAAGACATTGACCGCGTCCTCAATAACAAAATGCGATAGGTTGCCAGTTAGGGCGCGGATCGTCGCTTGTGAAGCTATTGTGCGGTGCGCCTGTAATACCTTACAGTCGATCTTTGTAAGGTTGTAAGACTGTACAGTTTCAGGAGGCTGCACATGCCGGCAGGCCAGCGTCTCTATGTCGGCCCAAGCCTCAGGCGCATCCGCCGGGACCGGGGCCTGACCCAGTCGGACATGGCGGCGGACCTCGATGTTTCGCCGTCCTATATCGCGCTGCTGGAGCGCAACCACCGGCCCTTGAGCGCGGAGCTGCTGCTCAGGCTGGCCCAGACCTATCAGATCGACATGTCGGCCCTGGCCGACACCGGCACCGACGATGCGGTGCGGCTGCAGACGGTGCTGAAGGACCCGTTGTTCGCCGATATCGAGCTGCCGTCGCTGGAGACGACCGATGTCGTCACCAACTTCCCGGGCATCGCCGAGGCATTCCTGCGCCTCTATACCGCCTATCAGGAAGAACATATGGCGCTGGCCGACCGGGGGGCCGAGGCCCGGCCTGCCACTGGCGGCAAGGCGGAGCCGCCGGATCCGGTCGGCGAGGCGCGCCGGTTCCTTGCGGCGCGGCGCAACTGTTTCCCGCTGCTGGACGATGCCGCCGAACGGCTGGCGCAGCGTGTGGGCGGGACCGACGGGCTGATCGCCTATTTCGGCGAGCGGCACAATCTGCGGGTCCGGCGCGTGCCGCCGGAGGTGATGACGGGCTCGACCCGGCGGCTCGACCTCCATCGCCGCCAGATCCTGCTCGACGACGAGATGGATGGGGCCAGCCAGAACTTCCAGCTGGCGCTCCAGCTCGCCTATCTGGAGATGGGCAAGGAGCTGGATACCGTCACCAAAGACGGCAGCTTTGCCACCGACGCGGGGGAGCGGCTGGCTCGCCGGGCACTCGCTTCCTATGCCGCCGCGGCGGTGCTGATGCCGTATTCGGCCTTCGCCAAGGCGGTCGAGGCGCGGCATTACGATGTCGAGGCGCTGGGGCGGCAGTTCCGCACCAGCTTCGAACAGACCGCACACCGCCTGACCACGCTCCAGAAGCCGGGCCAGGAACGGGTGCCGTTCTTCTTCATCCGCGTCGACGAGGCCGGCAACGTGTCGAAGCGGCTGGACGGCGCCGGCTTCCCCTTCGCCCGCCATGGCGGCGGCTGCCCCTTATGGAACGTCCACCACGCCTTCCGCACACCGCGCGAGATCGTGACCCAATGGCTGGAACTGCCGGACGGGGAGCGCTTCTTCTCGATCGCCCGCACCGTGACCGCCGGCGGCGGCGGCTTCGGCCGCCCACGCGTCGACCGCGCCGTGGCGCTGGGCTGCGCCGCCGAGCATGCCGGCAAGCTGATCTACACGAGGGACCGCCCGGCCGAGGCGGCGACGCCGATCGGCATCACCTGTCGCCTCTGCCAGCGCGCCGAATGCACGGCCCGCTCGGCCCCGCCCATCGGGCGCCAGATATTGCCTGACGATATCCGGCGGACGGTGGCGCCGTTCGGGTTCTCGGACAGCTGAACGCCGTCGCTTGATCTGGATCAACGTGGCGCCGGCCTGCTCCGGATAGGGTTCCATTGCATCGTTGATGCGCCAGGTGCGCAGGCACCCCTTCACTCTTGCGGGCCTGGTTTTCTTGATAGTACGTCAAACTTCCCCCGCCTTCGGGCGGGGGATTCTTTGCCTAGTCTTCGAACTCCCGCGCGATGCTGCGCGAGGCCAGCCAGAAATGCAGCGCCGCCCACGGGTAGAAGACGGCTGAGACGATCAGCGCCCAGCGCAGGCCCTCGGTGTCGTTGCCCAGATAGTGGGCGAAGGTGTCGCTGAGGCCGCCGATCACCGGGGGAGCGATGCCGTGGCCGATCAGGTTGGCGGCCATCGTAACGAACATGCCGAGCAGCGCGCGCATTGCCATCGGCGCCAGCCGCTGTGTCACCGCGATGCCGGCGGGGATCCAGGAATTGTTCAGCGCCGACGGCACGATCAGGCAGGCGAAGCAGAGCCAATAGCTGCCGGTAACGGTCGCCAGCAGGTAGAAGGGCAGGGAGGCCGCCATCGCCAGCGCCGGTAGCGACATATAATATTTCGGGTCCCTGGCGCCGTATTTGTCGGCGATCCAGCCGCCGCCGAAGGCGCAGAGCGCGCCGGTCAGGCCGACGACGACGCCCCAGCTTGCCCCCACCTGCGCGGCGTTGAGATGGAAATCGCGCTGGAGAAAGGCCGGAAACCACACAGCCCCGCCGACGGTCGAGAAGGACGACAGCGCCGCCGCCGCCAGCAGATGGACGACGGTCTTCTTGGCTGTGACGATGGCGAAGACCTGACGCACCGGGATTGGCGCTTCGACCTTGGTCACCCGTCCTTCGGCTAGGCCGCGCGGCGGCTCCCTGACGGTCAGCCGGACGATCAGCGCGACGATGAGGCCGGGCAGGCCGACCAGCATCAAGGCGGCGCGCCAGCCGTAATGCGTCGCCACCCAGCCGCCGAGCGGCAGGCCCACGAGCGCTGCCAGCGGCAGGCCCAGCAGATAGGTCCCCATCGCCTTGGCTCGCTCGGTCGGACCGAAATAGTCGGATATCATGGTCATGGTCGAGGGACCGAACGTGCCCTCGCCAACGCCGATCGAGGCGCGGCACAGCAACAGCTGCCAGAAATTCTGGGTGATGCCGCACAGCGCCGTGGCGACGCTCCACAGCGCCAGCCCGCCGGCGATGATGTTGCGGCGGATCGCGCCACCGTCGATGATGCGGGCGGTCGGTATGCCGATGATATTGTAGAAGGTGGCGAAGGCGAAGCCCGTCATCAGGCCGAGCTGCCAGTCCATCAGATGGAATTCCTCTTTGATGGATTGCTGCAGGATATTGATGATGTTGCGGTCGAGCGAGTTCAGGAAGAACGCGACCGCGATGATGAAGACGAGATATTTACGGTGGCTGCGCCAGTCGAAATCGGCCGTCACCGCCGGTGTGCCGACGGCGATGTCTTCGGACGTTGTCGTCACGCTGTTCCTCCCGCTTTCCCGTCGTCAGTCTAACGGGCGGGCAGGACGCTGTCCTCTCTATCTTTGCAATTAAAGCTTCAGCTGGATGGTGAACCGCGCCGACCGCGGCTCGACTGGGTGGAGATGGATATCGTTGACCGGCGCGGCTTCGTCCGGCAGCTGCGACGGGTAATAGTAATCGATCTGGTGGGCGTGGCTGTCGAAAAGGTTGAAGATGTCGACCTGGGCGGTGACATTCTCGGTCAGCTTGTAGCCGATCTTGGCGTTGAACAGCACGGTCGGCCCGGAGCGGACACTGGCATCCTCCAGCAGCGGGCGCGGCCCGAAATAGCGGTATTCCAGCGCACCTTCCCACGGGCCCAGATTGTCGATGGTCATGGCGGCCGACGCGTTCACCTTCGATGCGCCGGGGATATAGCTGCCGGTGCGGCCGTCGATCGTGTCGGCCAGGCCGTTATCCTCATCGGTGAAGCGGGCGCGGGAGAAGGCGAAATCGGCGTCGAAGGTGAGCCAGGGCAGCGGCGTGTAAAGCGCGCTCACCTCCACGCCCTGGCGGCGGCTGGGCCGGCCGGCGGAGGTGTCGGCGGCGTCGCCGCTGAAGATCAGCTCCGAATCGATGTCGAGCTGGAACAGGGCCGCCGAGAGCTGAAGGTGCGGCACGATGCCGGTGCGCACCCCCACCTCGGCCCCGACCGCCGAGGTCAGCAGCGGCGTCGTCTGCTGCCGCACCACCGTCTTGTTGCCGGCAAGCAGGTTGAAGGCGGTTCCCAGCGTATCCACCGTACCGACCGCGCCACGCACGTCGTTGCTGTGATAGCCGCGCCCGGCGCTGGCATAGAACTCCGTCGCGCTCCACGGTCCGAAGATCAGCTCCAGCTTGGGGCTGAGCTGGCCCTTGCCGGCATCGCCGGAATTGCCGGCATGGGCGATGGCCTGGATATCCAGGCCCGGCACGTTGGGCACCGAGGTGGCGTCGGACACGGTGCCGTAGAACGCATCCTCGCGCAGGCCGGCGACGGTGCGGAACCAGTCGGTCCATGTCGTCTTGTTCTGGGCATAGAGGCCGGCGCTGAGCTCGGTCACGAAATCGTCGCGGACGATGAAGCGTTCGCTTTGCAAGGTTGTGCGCGACAGGGTGACGTGGATGTCGTCGGCCCGGGTCTGGAGTCCGATCTCGTTCTCAGTCTCGAACCCGAACAGCGTGCCGGGCCCGGTGTAGCTGACGCGGCCGCCATGGATGTGGCGATGGTCCTGCTGCTTGAACTGGTCGTTGATCGGCGGCGGGAAATCGAGCGAATAGTCGAAGTCGTTGAACAGCCGCATGTTGTAGCCGATCGTGTAGAGATCGGCCTTGAGCACCCCGCTGCCCAGCGGCGTCGCATAGCTTCCGGAGAAGCTGTAGCGTTCGGTATCACCGGCATCGGACGGGTCGATCGCGTCATAGACGCCGATCAGCCCCTCCGTCACCGCGCGCAGCGGGATCTGGTTGGTCGCGTGGAACGTGTCGATCAGGTACATCGCGGTCAGCGAGAAGCCGTCATCCACCGTGCCCTGGCTGTAGCGCAGGATGGCGTTGCCTTTGCGGAAATTGTCCGGAATCGTCCACGGCCCGTCGAGATGCGCGACCTCGAACCCGGCCAGCAGGTTACCGCCGGCCACCGGCCGCGAGCCAGCGGCGAATAGGCGCTGGTCGCCCAAGGTGCCGGCGCTGAGCGAGACGAGATCGCAGGGCAGCGTGTCGACCAGCCCGATATGGACTGCCCCGGCGGTGGCGAACTCACCCTCCTCGGCGGAATAGGTGCCCTTACGGTACTGGATGCCGCTCGCCAGCTCCGGGATGAAGAAATTGAGGTCGGCATAGCCCTGGCCGTGCGCATGGGTGCGCATATTGACCGGCATGTCGTCCAGCGTGATCTCCAGGTCGGTGCCGTGGTCCAGGTTGAAGCCGCGCAGGAAATACTGGTTGGCCTTCCCCTCGCCGGAGTGCTGGGTGACGATCAAGCCGGGCACGGTCTCCAGCAACTCGCCGACGCGATAGACCGGCCGCATCTGAAGCTGCTCGGGCAGCACCGTGCCCTCGGTGGCGCTGTTGGCGACGCCGACCAGCCCCTTGCGCTGGCCTATGACGACAATCTCCTCCAGCGTCTGGTTGCCGGTTTCCAGTGTCGGCACGCCCGCCGCCCATGCCGGGGCGGGTAATGCCAGGGCGCAAAGCGTCAGGATCGCGGTCCGGTTCGGGGCGGTCATGGTGGGCAATCGGTCTCGCGGATTGGGCTAAGGCGAGCCAGGCTTCACTTACGCTTCGCGTTTCGTAAACGATAGTAGAAGCCGGTCGGATCATCCTGGCTGAGCTCGAACCTGCCGGTGAGCACCAGCTCGGCGGTGATGTCGGCCGGGATCGGCTCGTCGGCCGAGACCAGGACGAAATCCTGCGGCAGGGCGCCGGAGCAGAACGGGCAGGTGCCCGGCGTGCCGGTCAGGAGGAAGCTCTTCACCGTGTCGCCGTCGCCCAGGTTGAAGGGCGTGATCCAGCCATGGATGGTCACCTGCTTGCCGTTCAGCGCCTCAGCCTCAGGCAGGAAGGCGATGGTCTGCTTGTCGCCGACGGTGGTCTGCATAGCGTCGCGCAGAGAGTCCCATTGCACCTCCGGATCGGCGGCCAGCGCCGGAAGGCTGAAAAGCAAGGCGATCGCGAGCGCACGGATCATGGTCGGGACTCTGGTATCAATCATGGCTGCCGGCAAGCGCCGAGGCGACATCGGTGCGATAGGCGGCAAAAGCGGGAACGATCGCAGCGACCAGCCCGGTACCCAGCGCCAGCGCCGGGATCAGCCATTCGGACGGGCGGGCCTTGAGGTCCAGGGCGCCCGTCGCGCCGCCGGCGGGCAGGAAGGTCCCCATCGCCCAGGCCGTGGCATGGCCGACGATCAGGCCCAATATCGCGCCCAGCCCCGCCAGCAGCATCGCCTCGATCACCACCATGGCGAAGAGTTGGCCGGGCGTCGCGCCCAGCAGCCGCAGCATCGCCAGCTCCCGCCGCCGTTCCCGCATCCGGGTCAGGAGCGCGATCAGCATGCCGAGGCCGGACGAGGCGATCAGGATGCCGGCGAAGGCCCTGACCGTGTCCAGCCCGAACCCCAGGGTCGAGAACAGCCGCGCCGCCTCGATCGCGGGGGCCGCCGCCTGATAGCTGGTCTGGCTGTTGATCTGGAAGGGCAGGGAGACGATCGCGAGCGGCGTCCTGGCGTGCAGTATCACCGCGGTCACTTCATGCGCCTCGCCGCCCTCGGCGCGGTGATGATGCGCATGCACCTGCCAGACGCTTTCGACCGGCGTCAGCACCAGCCGGTCGACCACGCTGCCGGTGGGGGCGAGGATGCCGGTGACGCGGTAGGGCGCGGCCCCGTGCGTCTCGCCGTTTCCCGCCACGCCATGGGCGCCGACGAAGCTGTCGCCCGGATGGAGGTTCAGCCGCCGGGCGGTCGTCGCGCCCAGAACGGCCTCCATCGGCTGCTGCCAGATCTGCCCTTGGGCCAGTCTGGCGCCATAGAAATCGAGATAGTCCGGCGTGGTGCCGACGATGCGGAAACCCTTGACCGCATCGCCCAGCGCCAGCGGCGCCCCGCGGTCGATCATCGGATTGTGCAGCAGGGCGTCCGATTCCGAGAGCGGGATATTGCCGGTCGGGACATCGGCCTGGAACACGGTCGACAGCACCAGCTGAAGCGGGCTGCCCTTGGCGCCGACGACCAGATCGATGCCGCCTGCATCGCGCAGCACCCGGTCGCCGATCGCGCCGGAGACGAGCAGCAGCAAGGTGACTGTGCCCAGCCCCAATCCCAAGAGCGCAATATTGAGCGCATGGGTCAGCCGGCTGCCGCGCAGGCCGGCGAGCGACAGGGTGAACAGGTTCATGCCGCCGCCCTGTGGGCGAGCGCCACGACATTGGGCACATGCGCCTTCACCCGCCCGTCATGAGTGGCGATCAGCAGCGCCGCCCCACGCCGGCGGGCTTCGCCGATCAGGAGGTCCAGCGCTGCATCGGCGGTGACGTCGTCGAGGCTGGAGGTCGGTTCGTCGGCCAGGATCAGGGCCGGCCGGTTGACCACGGCGCGGGCGATGGCGGCGCGCTGGACTTGGCCCCGCGACAGCCGGCCGGGCAACTCCTGCGCCAGATCGGCGATACCCAGCGCGGAGAGCGCGGCCAAGGCCTCCGCACGGTCGGGCGGCCGGCGGGCGAGGAACTGCGCGACGGTCAGGTTCTCCAGGATCGTCATGTTGGGCATCAGCTGGAAGGATTGCAGCACCATGCCGATCGACTGGCCGCGCTGCCGGTCGCTTGCCGCGCCCTGGCTGGTGTCGACAGGCTGGCCCGCGACCTCGATCAGCCCGGTCTGCATCCTGAGCAGGCCGGCGATCAGCATCAGCAGGGTGGACTTGCCGCTGCCCGAGGGGCCGACCAGGGCAGTCACATCCCCGGCTTCCAGCGCGCAGTCCGGGAATTCGAGCGGCAGACGTCCGGGATAGGTGTAGCGGACGTTCGATACGCGGAGCACCGTCATGGCCGAATCGCTATGCCCCGCCTCCGAAGAAGACGGCCACGCGCTGCCAGGTCCAGAAGGCGCCGGCGATGCCGACGAAATAGGCCGGCAGGGCGGCGACAGGCCGTGCCCAGGCAACCTCCCTCAGGCGCAAGACGCGTTCCAGGCTCAGCACGATCGCGACGAATATAAGCTGGCCGATTTCGACGCCGATATTGAACAGCAGCAACGCCTCCGGAATTTCCGCCCGCGGCAGGCCCATGGCGATGAGGCCGGTGGCGAAGCCGAAGCCGTGCAGCAGGCCGAAGGCAAAGGCGACAAGCCAGGGCTTGCTCGCGGTCAGGCTATCCTCGCCGCGATTCCACCGCACGACCTCCACGCCCAGGAACAGGATCGACAGCGCAATGCCGGCTTCGACCGGCTGGCTCGGCACGCTGGCGATGCCGAGGGTGGCCGCGGCCAGGGTCAGGCTGTGGGCCAGGGTGAAGGCGCTGATGGTTTTCAGCAGCATCCAGCGGTCGCGGACGATCAGCAGCAGCCCGAGCACGAACAGCAGATGGTCGACGCCCATGGCGATATGCCGGATGCCGAGCTTGAGATAGGTCCCGGCCCGGACCCACCCGCCGCCTCCGCCACCGATCGTGACCGTCGTGTCGGTGGCGCGGGCGAGGTGGGTTTCCTCGCGCCCATCCAGCTTGTGCAGCCGGACTAGGACGTCGGTCAGCGTCATCTCCAGCCCGGCGATCGCGATCGGCTTGCCGTCCAGCCCGTCCGGGCAGGAAAGGCGGAAACGGGTCAGCATCGCACCGGGCAGCAGCTTGCGGTTGTCCGCGCCGCTGAGCGCGCAGCCCTCCGGAAAGACCGGGTCCAAACGCAGCGCGTACTCGCCGTTCGCCGGCTGCTTCCACAGGACGTCGTATTGGCCTTTGGCGTTTTCGTTGAGCTCGAGATAGCCGGGGCGGGCTTCGTGGGCTTGGGCCATAGAAGCCCAGAACAACGCAGCGAGCAGGATGAGCAGATATTTCCCTCGCCCCAACGGGGAGAGGGAGGGGCCCGCCGCGAAGCGGTGGGAGGGTGAGGGGGCGGCGAGCGAAGGGAGCCTTTCCGGCAGTGACCGGCCCAGCGGCCTCACCCCCTCACCCGGAGCGCTGCGCGCTCCGACCTCTCCCCGCTGGGGCGAGGTCATCGAGCCGCTCCATCTTCAGCCATTCCGACCGTCGCCGCATTCGCGGGCTTGTACTTGTCCGGCGAGGCTGGCGGGGGAAGCTGGATCGAGATGACGTATTTGGCGCGCATCCTTTGGTAGGCTTCCTGATTGGCCTCGGCGCGGCGGTCCGCCTGGTATTCGCGCAGCACCCGGTCGCGCATCTCGGCCAGCTCCGGCGGCTTGCCCGGTTTCACCGCGCGGACCAGCACCAGATGTATACCGTAGCCGGAGCGGATCGGGCCCACCCAATGGCCGGCCGGCTGCCTGGGCAGGGCGGTGGCGAAGTCGGTGCCGAACATTGCGGTGACGTCGGGCAGCGCGGTCGCCTCGAAATCGTTCGGCACCGGCAGCGTGTCGCTGTCGACGCCGTAATCCAGCCGTCCATCGCCGGAATTGAGCCTAGCCAGCAGCCTGGCGGCATCGGCGGCCAGGTGGTCGCCGTGGCGGCTGGGGTCGAGATAGATCTGGCTGAAGACGAATTGCGGCCCAGCGCCGAACCGGTCGCGATGGCCGTCGAGATAGGTTTGCAGGACGGCATCGCTCGGTCTGGCCTGGTCGACGACGTCCTCGGTCATGAATTCCAGCTTTTGCTTGATGCGGCGGCGGATGATCTCGTCGTCGCGGTCGAGGCCCAGCGCCAGCCCCTCGCGGAACTCGACCTCGGTCTGGATTTCGTCCTCGATCAGCGGCTGCAGCTCGTCAGGGTCGGGCAGGCGCAGATGCGTCTGGTAGAAATAATCCGTCGCCCGCTGCATCTGCTGGGCGGTGATGACGATCCGGTTCTGGGGCGGCGCGACCTTGTCCGCGACCAGCGGCCAGGCAAGGAACAGCGCCCCGCCCAGCACGGTGAACTGGAACAGCGGCTCGCGCAGCAATGCGCGGACGCGGTTTGTGGGCGGGGTGTCTGTCATGTCATGTTCCTGAGGGTGCGTACCAGACGGGCGAGCTGTAGGCCCGCTGGGTGACGGAGGAGGGGACGTCGGTGGGCAGCGCGACGCCGAACCGCTTGGCGTCGATGGTGGTCCAGCGCGGTGTCGGTATCTCGATCACGCGAACGTAGTAATAGGCGCGCTCGGCCGGGTTGAAGCCGGGATCGGTCCAGGCCGTATCGAGCACTGGGGCGCCGATCGCGTTGCTGTAGCTGGCATTGGCGACATCGACCGTGCTGCCGACCAGCGGCAGCTTGCCGTCGGCGCCGGCCTTGCGGTCGCCCGACCAGGCGACGTCGAACACCTTCTCATGCGTCTCGCCCTTGGCGTCGACCCAGCCTTTGATCACCTGGACACGGTCCAGATTGGCGCCGTCCGGGTCCTTGGCCGCCTGGATGACGAAGGTCGGCTTCTGTCCCTGATGCGCGCCCGACAGGTCGCCGCCCATCGGCACGCCATGGGCATAGCCGTACTCGGCGAAGTCTGACCGGGTGGCGTCGGCCTGCTTGAAATCCCAGCCGGCGAAGAGGCGCACGGTGATCCGCGTGCCAGTGGTAGCATAGGTCTCGCGCCGCTTGATCGCGTCGAAAATCGACTCCCGTGTGTTCTCCGCCGCCCAGACCGCGGCCAAGCCCGAAGAGGCCATCTCCGTCTGGCTCAGCTGATGGATGTTCTTGAAGACGCCGCCGGTATTGCTGGCATTGGCGCCGAAAGCGCCGCCTTTCATTCGGCTGGGACTTGGCTCCATGCTGGGCGTGACACCAAAGAAATTGTCGGCTGCAACCATCGACAGGCCGGTGTGATTGTCCGAGCTGCCGATGAACCCGTACTTGAACGGGTTGGCGCCGATCGTCTGCTCATATTTGATGCCGTGGGTGAGGGCGGGGCGAAGGTAGTTGAACTGCTGATCCCCCGGCTTGTCCGGCAGGGTCATCATGATGTTCATCTTGTCCCAGCGCTCGAAATTGGCGAACTCGTCGTCGGGCGAGACGATGGGGTCGGTCTCGCTGTCGCCTTTGGTCTGCGTGATCTCGGCCACCGGCTCCCACTTGGCGCGGGCCTCGGCATAGGGCTTGTCGA
>CAZNNJ010000028.1:0-17565 GCA_964574305.1 uncultured Rhodospirillales bacterium
GATCGCGACGCAGAGATCGTCCTCGTCCAGTGCCGACATATCGCCCACGCTCGCCACCGCTTCGGCCAGCGTGATCGGCTGCGACTTGTCGCGCGGTCCGGCGAACAGCCCGAGCTTCCCGAGCCCGCGGCCCCGCCACTGCCGGTCTCCCCCGAAATGATGCCGCAATCGGCCTTCAAGACCCGGCTGCTGCAGGTCGGGCCCAGCCGCGCGATCAAGCTCCCCAGCCAGGCGGCGCTGATCGCCCGGACCGGAGATGTCATCGAAATCGACGCAGACGAGGCCTATGTCGCCGATGTCGCCGTCTGGGCGGCCGACAATCTGACGATCCGCGGTGTCGGCGGCCGGGCCAAGCTGCTGGCCGACGGCCGGTCGGCCGAGAACAAGGCGACCTGGGTGATCAAGGGACGCAACGCGGTGATCGAGAATATCGAGTTTGCCGAAGCGGTCTCGACCAACGGCAATGGGGCGGGAATCCGGGCCGAGAATGTCAATCTGACGGTCAGGAACTGCTATTTCCACGACAACCAGGAAGGGATATTGAGCGCGCTGAACACCACCACCAGCCGGGTCGTCATCGAGGATTCCGAATTCGACCGCGACGGCGGCAATGGCGGCTATTCGCATGAAATCTATGTCAGCAATGTCGCCCAACTGATCGTTCGCGGCAGCTATTTCCACCACGGCCGGGTCGGGCATCTGATCAAGTCGCGGGCGCAGCAGAATGAGATCATCGCCAACCGCATCACCGACGAGGCCGGCGGCAGCGCCTCCTACGAGATCGATCTGCCGAATGGCGGGCTCAACATTGTCATCAACAACCTGATCGAGCAGAGCGGCTTGACCCAGAACAGCACGATGCTGGAGGACGCGCTGGAGGGGCCGAAGAACCCGATTCAGCAGCTTTGGGTTGTCAACAACACTTTTGTGAACGATCTCGGCCGTGGCGACTTCATCCGCGTCCGCGCGCCGATATCGGCGCATGTGATCAACAACATTTTCGTCGGCGGGGGAAACGTGCTGGTAGGCGCTGGAAGGCTGGAAAGCAATCTCCTGGCCGCCGGCCCGGGCGGCTCACCCCATATCGAGCAGCCCCTGTTCCGCACCGGCGACATCACCGAGACAGGCACGCGCTTCGCCGTCGATGCCGGCTTTCTCGATATGCAGGGCTACGATTATCGGCTGACGGCAACATCGCCCGCCATCGGCGGCGGGATCGATCCCGGGCTTGTGAATAACTTCTCTCTCGCTCCGGCGGCGGAATATGTCCATCCGGTGCACTGGCGGCCGATCTTCGGCGGCAGGCCGATCGATATCGGCGCCTATCAGTTCGCTGCCAAACAGGCGGCCTCGGCGCAATAGCGCTGGATCAGCGTCCGCCGATATATTCCTTCATCGATTCGGCCTCCAACTCCAGAATGTCCAGCCGCGCCTTGACGGCGTCGCCGATGCTGACCAGCCCGGCCAGCTTGCCGTTGTCGATCACCGGCATGTGGCGGAACCGTCCCTGGGTCATCGTGTCGAGCACATGCAGGATCGGCATGTCGAGCTTGGCCGGGGTGAAGGACCGGGTCATCAGGTCGCGCGCCGTCAGATCCAGCAGCTTGGAACCCTTTTCAGCCAGCCCCTTGATGATGTCCCGCTCCGACAGGATGCCGGCCACGGCCTCACCGTCGTCGCTCACAATCACAACGCCGATGCGCTCGCGCGCCAGCGTCGCCACCACATCATGGATCGTCGTGTCCTGGCGGACGGTCACGACATTATGCCCCTTGGCCTTGAGAATTTGCCGTACGGACATGGCGTCTCCTCCTTAAATCGCGTCGTTTCGCCGCATTTTCTAAGAAGGTAGTCGCTTTGCCGGGTGCATTCAATCGCGCGGATAGACATGCAGCCGGCCTGCGGGATCGCGGACGCCCCCAGGTTCGAGCATGTCAGGGCCGATCGGCACTTTTCCGGCGCCGCCCGGTATGTCCAGCACATAGGTCGGCTGGGCCAGTCCCGACAGCCTGCCGCGAAGGCTGCGCACGATCGCGCGTCCCTCGGCGATCGACAGGCGGAAATGCGCCGTACCCGGCGCGAGATCTGGATGGTGCAGGTAATAGGGCTTGATCCGCTCGGCCACCATGGCGCGGAACAGGGCCTCCAGCACCGCCGGGTCGTCATTGACCCCGCGCAGCAGCACCGTCTGGCCGAGCAAAGTTGCGCCTGCGCGCACCAAGGCTCGGCAGGCCGCCCTGGCTGTCTCGGTCAGTTCGCGCGGATGGTTGCTGTGGACCGCGATCCAGAGCGGCTTGCGCCTATCCAGCACGGCCAGCAGCCCGGGGGTGATCCGGCCTGGGTCGACGACCGGCACGCGGCTGTGGATGCGCAGCGTTGCAACATGCGGGATCGCCTCCAGCGCATCCAATATGGCGCCCAGCCGGCGCGGCGACAGCATCAGCGGGTCGCCGCCCGTCAGGATCACCTCCCAGATCGCCGGATTGCCGCTTATATAGGCCAGCGCCGCCTCCAGCTCTTCCGGGTTCAGCATCTCCCCGCCGGGCCCCACCTGTTCGCGCCGGAAGCAGAAGCGGCAATAGACCGGGCACGCGTGCAGCGGCTTCAGCAGCACGCGATCGGGATAGCGGTGGACGATCCCCTTGACCGGAGAATGAGCCTCGTCGCCGATCGGGTCGGCAAGCTCGTCAGGCGACACGATCAGCTCGTCCGCTGCCGGCACGAATTGCCGGGCGATCGGGTCGTCCGGATCGGCGGGATCGATGATCCGGGCGACGTCCGGCGTGACCGCCATGGCATAGCGGGCGGTGACAGTCTCCAGCGCGGCGGCCTCGCCTTCACGAATCAGCCCGGCCGCCAACAAATCGGGCACATTTCGTAACGGAATCTCTTGCACGATGGCGTAATCTCGCGTGTGATTCAGGTGTAAAATCGGCGGAGTCATAGGCGATGTCCGTGGGAAGGGGAAAATTCGGGATTTTCGTTGGGGCTTTGCTTGCCCTCGGCATACATAATGCAGCCGCCAGCGTGCCTGCCTGTCCGGCCGGCCATACCGACGTCCGCATCTCGAAAGAGGTCGAGGCCCCGCGCGTCGATTATTCCAAGCGGGCGACCCAGCTCGAAACCATGAACTTCCACGATCCGGTCGCCGGCAACCGCATCTTTGCCCGCGTGGCCGGCCTTACCGTCGCGGCGATCGCCGTCGATTCCGAGATCAGGATCGCCAGCACCGGATCGTCGGCCGGTGAGCCGGCCTGCGCTTGGCCGTCGGTCGTCACCGTCACGCTCAGCACCGCGCCGACCGTCTATGTCGGTGCCGATCACGGGATCTGCTCGCGCGAGGTCGGCCTCGGCCATGAGATGCAGCATGTCGCGATCGACAAGAAGGTCATCGACACATACGGCCCGATTTTCCGCCGCAGGCTGGATGCGATGATCGATGCCATAAATTCGGCCGCGCCGGAGCCGGGGCTCGATATCAATTCCTGGCGGGCGCGGATCGAGGAAAAGATCAATGCGGTCATCTCGGTGACGTCGGATACGCTGAACGACGACCGGGCCAATCAGCATCGCAACCTGGATTCGCCGGGGGAATATCTTCGCCTCAGCTACGCCTGCCCGATGGTCACCGTCGATCCGGCGACAGCGGCCGCGCGTGCCCATACGCCCAGGTCGGACTGAGCGCCCCGGCCTTGCTGGCCCGCAGGGAGGAAAAAACACGACAACGCGCTATAGTCTGTTTCAGCGCATTGGTTTAACCACCCGCCAGGCCCGACGTGGACTCAGTTCCTGAACCCATCCTCCCCAGCGCGGTCGCGGAAGCGGTCGTCGACCATTCATTGGGAAAGCGCGTGGCCAAGGGCGCGGCTTGGATGGTGCTGAAGCGGCTGGCCTTCAAGGGCATCGGGCTCATCAGCACGCTGATCCTGGTCCGCCTGCTGGCACCCGATGCCTTCGGCCTCGCCGCCATCGCCTCTACCGCCTACGACACGCTGAACGCCATCTCCGACCTGTCCTTCAGCCTGGCCCTGGTCAAGATGAAGGCGCCGACGCACGCGCAATACGATTCGGCCTGGACGCTGACGGTGCTGCGCGGCCTTCTGATCGGCGTTGCCATCATCGTGACAGCCCCCTGGATCGCTGAGGCGATGCACGAGCCGCGGCTGGTCGATGTCACGCGGGTGATGGCGCTCTATCCGATCATCTGGGGGTTCGAGAATATCGGCCTGATCGATTTCCAGCGCGACCTGCGCTTCGACCGGCTGTTCTTCTACGACGTGCTGGGCAAGGTCGCCGGCTTTCTCACCGTGATCCCGGCGGCGCTGATCCTGCACAATGCCTGGGCGGTCGTTCTGGGGACGATCGCGCCCAAGCTGGTACAGGTGCCGGCCAGCTATATCATCCACCCCTACCGGCCGCGCATCACCTTCCGCGCCGGGGGCGAGCTGCTCAATTTCTCGAAATGGCTGTTCGCCACCAACATCTTCAACCTGATCAACTCCTATCTGATCATCATCCTGATCGGCCGGATCGGCGGCGCCGGTTCGGTCGGCCTTTTCCGCACCGCCGAGCAGGTCGGCATCCTGCCGGTCAGCGAGGTCGCGGCGCCTATCCGCGGGCCGATGTATGCCGGCTATGCAAAGGTGCTGCATGACAGGGAACGGCTGTGCCGCCATGTCGTCGACGGGCTGGGGCTGACCCTGATGATCATCACCCCGCTGTCGATCGGCATCGCGCTGACCGCCAAGCTGATCGAACAGGTGGCGCTAGGCGCCGAATGGGCCGGCGCAGCGGCTTTCATCCAGGTCTGCGCTTTCTATGCCCTGTTCGAGGGGATCGGCGAATTCACCCATAATCTCTATGTCGTCAAGGACCGCCAGCGCCGGTTCGTCGCGATCATGGGGCTGACCACAGCGATCCGCGTCGTCCTCGTGGTGTGGGCCGGTCTCACCCATGGCGTGCTGGCCGCCGCGGCGATGTTCGCCGTCACCAGCTTCTTCAGCTCGGCGATCTGGTTCGGCCAGCTCACGGTCATGATCGGACTGTCGATCAGGCGGACCTTCGCCGCCATATGGCGGACCTTTACCGCGACGGGCGTCATGAGCGCCGGGGTCTATTATTTCTTGGTCGTCTGGCCCTATGCCGATAGCATGCCCGGACGGGTGGCAGAGCTCGTCGTCGCGGTCTCGCTGGGCGGCCTGCTCTATATCGGTTCGCTCTTCGCCCTGTGGCAGCTCTGCGGCCGTCCGGAGGGGCCGGAGGACCATGCGGCCAAGGCGTTGCCGTCGCTTTTGGCCCGTCTGGGCTTGCGCTTGGCCGTGCCCGCGGGAGGGTTGCGATAAGCTCCACGCGCTATAAGGTAGCGCGACAATTGGCTTTTTGGCCGATGGCGGCGGGACCTGCTTCATGAATGAAAGCTTCGAAACGCTCGGCAACGCGACGATTCAGCTGTTCGCGGACGGCCGCCCGGTGCTGGCGACCGACCCCTGGCTGGTCGGCACCTGCTATTTCGGCAGCTGGGCGCTGGACCACGCGCTCACGCCGGAGCAGATCGCGAACGCCCTCAATTCCGATTATATCTGGCTTTCGCACGGCCATCCCGACCATATGCACCATGAGTCGCTGGACCTGATGCCGGCGGGCAAGAAAGTGCTGCTGCCCGACCATTACCACTCCGAGATCAAGGACCATCTCACCGAGCGCGGCTTCGACGTCACCGTGCTCAAATATCGGCAATGGTTCCAGGTCTCGCCGACCGTTTCGGTCATGTGCCTGGACAATATCAACCAGGATGCGGTGCTGATCGCCCGCATCGGCGACGCGCTGCTGATCAACCTGAACGACTCCCCCATCGCGGGCGAGGAAGCGTTCCTGCGCAACCTGGTCAAGAACCACCCGAACGACAAAACCTACCTGGCCGCGCTCTGCTCGATCGACGCCGACATGTTCAATTTCGTCGATGAGAGCGGCCGCTCGATCGTCGGCCCGCCGGACGAGCGCAAGCCGGGCGCGATCTGGGGCGTGGCGCGCAACGCCGACCGGCTGGGCGTCAAGAATTTCTGCTGCTCGTCGTCTCAGCACATCTATGTCCGCCCCGATTCGATCTGGGCCAACGACTACCGGATCACTTGGCAAGACATGCAGAAACATTGGAGCCGCCCCAATGTCCGGCTGATCGAACCGTTCGTGACGGTGGATGTCGCGACCGGCACGGTGACGGCGAACGAGGCCGAGCATCTGGGCGGCGACCGCTCCCAGATCAGCGACAATACCGGCGACGACGACTGGAACCAGACTCTCGACCAGGCGGAATGGAAGATCGTCGAGGATTTCTTCCGCAAATTCGAGCTGATCCGCAAATATGTCGATTTCATCGAGGTGACGGTGGGCGGCGAGACCGGCCGCTTCGACCTCAACCCCGCGACGGCCGGCCAGAATTCGATCCGCGGCATTCGCTTCCATGCGCCCAAGCACGCCTTCATGGAAACGATGAAATGGGGCTTCTTCGACGATCTGCTGATCGGCAACTTCATGAAGGTGCACCTCACCAACACCGCGCTCTATCCCCGCTTCACCCCCCTGGTGGCGAAGCTGGGCGGCAATGCCAAGGTGTATACCGAGGCCGAGTACGCGAAGTTCCGCTGGCGTTACCTCCGCCGTAACCCCTTGGGTACACTGCAATATCTGCTGGAGCCGGAGACCAACTATGTCATCATGCCGTGGTTCCGGGCCAAGGCGGAATCGCTGGGGCTGAAGAAACCGCTCAAATATGTCTACCGCTCGATGCGCGGCGACCCGATCGTCAAGGCGCCGGCAGGCCCCAATGCCTTTACCCCGCCGGCGGACGCCAGGCCGGTTTCGCTTCCGGCCGGGGCTAAGCCGACGTTGCTGGTGGTCGTCGACACGGAAGAGAATTTCGACTGGAACGCCGCCTATTCCTCGTCATCGACGTCGGTGCACGGCATGCGCCAGATCGAGCGGCTGCAGGCAACGTTCGACCGCTTCGGTATCCGCCCGATCTACATGATCGACTATGCTGTCGCCAGCCAGCGCGATGGCTACGGCCATCTGGCGGAGATCGCCAAATCCGGGCGCTGCGAGATCGGGGCGCATCTGCATCCCTGGGTCAATCCGCCGATCAGCGAAGAAATCTGCGTCCGCAACACCTATCCCTGCAACCTGCCGGCGGAGCTCGAGGCCCGGAAGCTGCGCGCGCTGACGGCCGCGATCGAGGCCAATCTCGGCGTCCGGCCGATCTCCTATAAGGCCGGGCGTTACGGAATCGGTGCCGCGACGCCGGATATCCTGCGCGAGCAAGGCTACAAGATCGATCTCAGCGTCGTGCCGACCCGGGATTATTCCAGCGACGGCGGGCCGGATTTCCGCGCCTTCCACGACACCAGGCCGTTCTGGATCGACCATGAGGGCGGGCTGCTGGAACTGCCCTTCACCACCAGCTTCATCGGCGCCCTGTCGAACCAGGGCGGCTCGCTGTTCCAGGTGATCAATGGCGGCATCGGCCGGACGCTGCATCTGCCGGGTGTTTTCGCCAGGCTCGGCCTGATGAACCAGGTCAATCTGACGCCGGAGGGGGTGACCCAGGGCGAGGCCAAGGCGCTGACCCGGCATCTGCTGGCCAACGGCGACAGGATATTCACCCTGGCGTTCCACAGCACCTCGCTGACCCCCGGCAGCACGCCTTACGTCAAGGATCAGACGCGGCTCGAGAAGTTCCATGCGTGGCTGGAGGCCTATTTCGCCTTCTTCACGGGCGAGATCGGCGGGGTCTTCATGACGCCCCGGGCGCTCTACGAATCCATCAGCGGCCCGATACCGGCCGCCGCCTCTCAAGCAGCGGAATAAAAGGTCAGCCGCCGATCAGCGCGCTGTAGCCCGCTGCCAGAATTTCAGGCTGGCGGGCCTCCCGGATCGTCCGCAGATTGGCAACCCATTCGGGCCGGGCGGCCAGGAATGCGTCGCGCTCCAGCGTGTTGACGAGATAGAACAGCTCCGCCTCACTCTCCACCAGCCAGCCGACAGGGCCGTATTTCGCGACGATGGCGTCGAAGGTGCGGTTGCGGAAGGCGATCAGCGGCTTCAGGGCCGAGACCGCGTCGGCGAAAGTGCCGCTGGCGGTGAAGTCGTAGGCCCGGCTGTGCAGCGGCAGGCAGACCAGGTCGATGGCCCGCACGGCGTCCAGATAACCCTGCCGCGACATCGAGGTCCGTGACGGTTTGCGCGCCAGCATGCCGACATCCAGATGGTCGGTGTCGGGCGCGGCGATGCCGATCGATTCGAACTCAAGGTCGTCGCGCTCGGACAACCGCGCCAGGTTGGCGAAGACCTCGAAGCCCTTGCTACGTCGTGCATTGCCCAGGAAGGCGATCTTGAGCCGGCCGTCCGTGGCCGGCGGCGCCTCCTCGCTCCACTCCGACACCAGGATCGGATGCTCCAGGGTGATGACTGAGCGGTTGCCCGGCGCCAGCTCGGTGACCGCCTCCCTCACACCCAGCTCCAGCGCGAGCAGGCTGACTTTGGGCGGCAGGGAACGCTGGATCTGCGACACCAGGTCGGCGGCGCGGGCGAACGGGTTACGGGAGCGCCAGATCATCGCGTCGCCCAACTGGCCGTGCAGGACCATATGCAGCGGCGCGGACGAGACTTTCGGCCATTGCCGGCCGACAGCGGCATAGAGATTGCCGTCGACGCCCAGCAGCGCGGCAAGGCGCAGCCGCCGGCCCCGTACCGCGTCCGCCATCGTCCGCCGGCAATTCCCCGCCGCCAGCCGGCCGCCCAGCGGATTGTGGCCGGACAGGCCGAAAGGCGGGGTGAAGGGCTCGCAAACTTCGAAATCGATGCCGGAAAGATCGGCGACGCGCGGCTTCAGGTTGGCGACATGGCCGGCGCGGGCGCGGAAGACTATCCGGTCATCGGGGAAGGCGGCGCGCAGGACCCGCAGATACTCCTCATTGAAGGGGAGGTGCATGGTCTCATGGCTGATGAAATCGAAAAGCGCGATTTCGCGAAGATCGGCCGCCATTAATTGATCCCGACGCGGTGCTCAGCTGGTCCTGCGCCGATGGTACGGCGGCGGCGGACAAAGCCGCAAGCGCCCAGCACAAATCGATTCCCGATCGGAAAAATGCCGTTAAACTGCGGCCGCACCACCGGTTCGAACACGGGCTTCCATCATTTCCACGCAGCAGTCTTCCTCACCTCGCTCCGGCGCGCCGCGCGGATGGTGGCTGGCCTTCGGCGGCTTGATTGCCGTGCTGCTGTTCCCGCTGTTCCTGACCGAAATCCCGCCGCTGCTGGACTATCCCAATCATCTGGCGCGGATGGAGATACTCCACCGCCTGCCGGGCGACGCCGATCTGGCGAAGATCTACGGCACCAACTGGCAGATCGTGCCCAATATCGGCATCGACCTCACCATGCCGGCGCTGATGCACATCCTGCCGCTGATGGCGGCTGGGAAGGTGTTCGTCGCATTGGCGCTTATCCTGCCGTTGATGGGCGTCATCGCGTTGCACCGACAGGTGTTCCAGACGGTCAGCTACTGGCCGCTGGCGGCCGGGCTGGTGGCCTATAACCGGCTGTTTTTCTCCGGCTTCCTCAATTTCCTGATCGGCGTCGGCCTGGCGCTGCTGGCGGCGGCGCTGTGGGTGGCATGGCGCGAGCGGCCGGCCTGGCAGCGTGTAGGCAGCGCTGCCGCCGCGGCCATCGTCATCTTCTTCTGTCACCTGATTGCCATCGCCTTCTATGGGCTGCTGCTGCTGGCGGTCGAGCTCATCCGGTTCTGGTGGATGCGGCGGCTCGGCCGTCCGTCGGCGGCGAGGCTCGCGTCGATTTTCGTGCCGTTCATCGTCCCGGCGATCCTCTATCTGCGCGCGCCGATCAGCGGCGGTGGTCCGGCCGGCGGGCACGGTCTGGTCGACGCGATCAGGCATTACTACTGGGCGCTCGCCGCCGGGCCGCCCGGGCTCAAGCCCTATGGGCTGATCGGGCCGTTCCTGACCTATAACCGGCTGCTGGACGCCGGCGCGGCGGTCCTGGTGCTGGCCGTGCTGGCGCTGTTCGCGATCCAGCGCCGCCTCACCATCTCGCCGCCGTTGGTCGGCGCCCTTGCCCTGTTGCTGATCGCCTATCCGGTCGTGCCGTTCTTCCTGATGCAGACCGCCTGGGTGGACCAGCGCATGCCGATCCTGGCTGGATTCCTGCTCTTCGCCGGCACTTGGCCGCGCGTCCAGTCGCACCGCACCGGCCGGCTGATGCTCGTCGCCTTCGCCGTTGCCATCTTGGCGCGGACTTTCATAATCGGGCAGGTCTGGTCGCATCACGACTCCCAGATCGCCGATTTCCGCCGGGTGATCGCCCCGGTCCAGCCCGGCGACCGGGTGCTCGTCGTCCAGACTGAGCGCAATGCCGACCCCGACGCCATGGTCAACCAGCCGGACAGCTTGCGTGCGATGCTGGAGAACGATGCGACGATGCACCTGCCGGCCCTGCTGGTGATCGAGCACAAGGCCTTCTGGCCGCTGCTCTTCACCGCCGCGACCAAGCAGCCGGTCAAGGTCAACCCGCCCTATGACATGATCTCGCTGCCCGAGGGCGAATTGCCCTGGGCCGGCGGCTTGGCCCGGCTCGACCCCGCGACGCTCAAATGGGCGCCCTACCTGCCGGACTGGCCGCACAAGTTCGACTGGGTGCTGGTGCTGAACCCACAGGACGCCAAAGATGGCTATTCTCTGCCCTTCGACCAGCTGGATCTGGTCGACGCCGGGAAAGTGGCGGTGCTGTACCGGATCAGGAAATAGGAGTCTTACGGCGTCATTCTCGCGAAGGCGGAAATCCAGGAAGGATGAAATCCGTAACGCGGGCGCGAGGTTTCGCAGAGAACGCAGAGGAGTTCTGATCTCTGCGACCTCAGCGAGACCTCTGCGTTCTCAGCGTTAGAACTTCTGGATTCCTGCCTTCGCGGGAATGACGGCAGGGGAGTGGTGGCCGACTACTTCTTCCCGACCTTCGCATCCGCCTGGGCGGCGCGGTCCAGTGCGGTCTTGGCCTTGTCGTTTTCGCCCAGCACCTGATAGGCGCGGCTCAGCTTGCGCCAGCCGTCGGCATCGTCAGGATTGGCTTCCAGTTTGGCTGCCAGCTTGTCGACCATGCCGCGGATCATCTGGGCCTGCTCTTCCGGCGACATTTGCTGGATCGCCTGGCCGGCGGCGCTGCTGGGGGCATCGGCCGTGGGGCCGAGGGGTTTGGACGTTGCGACCGGGCCGGCGGATTTCGGGCCGCCGGCAGCCCGGGCCTCGGCGGCGTCGGCCTGCTTGGTCGCGTCATTGGCCTTCTCGGCCAAGCCCATCACCTGATAGGCGCGGGCCAGCTTGCGCCAGCCCTCCGGATCGTCGGGATTGGCCTGCAGCCGGGCGGCGAGGCGGGCGACCATGCCCTCGATCATCTGCTGTTGCTGGTCCGGCGCCATCCGCTTGATTGCTTCGCCCTCGGGCGTGTTCGGTCCGCCCTCGAGCGGCCCCTCTTGAGCAGACACGGCGGCCGGCGGTTTCGGATCGGGCGTTTCCTTGGCCGGGTCCAGTCCCATCGCCTGGGCGGCGCTGGCGATCCGCTGCCGCGTCGGCTCGATCCAGGGCGCGTCGGCCGGGGAGTCTGAGAGCAGGGATTGCCAGCCCCGAAGCGCCGTCTTCATGTCGCCCGCCTGCGCCGATGCCAGGGCTAGGTAATAGCGCGCCTCCGGCTGCGATTCGGAATCCTGGGGGATCGACTGGAACAGCGTCTTCGCTTCCTCGCCCACCGCACCGCCATCGGCATTGATCAGGGCCTCGCCCAGCGCGGCGCTGATGCCGGCATCGTCGGGCGAAATCTGCTTGGCGACGCGGAAGGTCTCGACCGCCTGGCGCGGCTGGCCCAGCTTCTCATAGGCCTCGCCGACCATGACCCAGCGATCCAGATCGTCCTTGGTCTGCTTCAGCCGGCCCCGGATATCGTCGATCTGGGCGATCAGCTTCACCGGGTCCTCGCCCTGCTGCAGGCTGCGTTCGGCCAGCGGCTGGCCGGGCAGGTCAGGCTGGCCGACCGACAGATAGACCACCAGCCCGCCGACCGGGACCAGTATGGCGATGATCATTGTCAGGATGCGCGCCGGCGCGCCGGCCGCGGCGACCGGCTGGGCCGAGCGGGCGGCGTTCAGCATGCGCCGGCTGATCTCGGTCTCCATCGACGCCGCCTGCTCGATCTCGATCAGGCCGCGCGCCCGGTCGCGCTCCAATTCGGCCAGCTGGTCGCGATAGACCGCAAGGTCGGTGCCGCCCAGGTCATCCGTATTCGCCTTGCGCATCAGCGGCCGCGCCAGCAGCACGACAACGGCCGCGGTCAGCAGCCCGGCGACGATCCAGAAACCGATCATTTCAGGGCCTCGACTTCGGCTCTCTCGGCCGCGGTCAGCGGCTCTGCCTCGGCCGTCGTCGGCCGGCGGCGGGTCATGAAGAAGGCGAAAATCCCGCCCAGCACCAGAATGACGGGCGGCGCCAGCCACAGCACCCAGGTCGACGGCTTGAAGGGCGGCCTCAGCAGGATGAAGTCGCCATAGCGGTCGTGCATGAAGTCGAGGACTTCCTTGTCGCTCTTGCCGGCGGCGATCTGCTCGCGCACGACCTTGCGCAGGTCCTTGGTGAAGTCGGCGTCCGATTCCTCGATCGACTCGGTCTTGCAGACCGGGCAGCGCAGTTGCCGGCCGATCGCCTCGGCCCGGGCTTCCTGCGCCGGGTCCTTCAGCATCTCGTCCGGCTCGACCGCGCGGGCGGAGCCGGCGAGCGCCAGGGCGACGGCGATGGCGGCGAATACGGCTCTCATTTGCCGGCGCGCAGTCTGTTGATCAGCGGCACGATCGTATCGTCGATATCGGCTTGTGTGATCGGCGCCGCCTGCTTGTATCGGATGCGCCCATCGGCATCGACGATGAAGGTCTCGGGCGCGCCGTAGGCGCCCCAGTCGATCGAGACCTTGCGGTCGATATCCATGCCGATCGCGACATAGGGGTCGCCGAGTTCCTTGAGGTACTCCAGCGCATCCGCCGGCTTGTCCTTCTGGTCGATGCCCTGGATCGGGATATTCATGGTCTTCAGCGCCATCAGGGCCGGCGCCTCGGCGCGGCAAGGGATACACCAGGAGGCGAAGATATTGACGATCTGGACCTGCCCCTTGAGATCGGCCGAGGACAGCCCCTTCTGATAGCCGGGCAGCGGCGGCAGCGCGAAGGCCGGCACCGGCTTGTCGATCAGCGGCGAGGGGATCAGCGACGGGTCGGTCCCGCGCAGCAGCGGTGTCGCGAAGTAGATCGCCAGCCCGACGAAGACCAGGACCGGGACGATGAAGATGAGGCGGCGCATTTTATTCGGCGGGCAGGGCTTCGGGGATGTTCGCCAGCCTGCGCAGGGGCGCGCCGATCCGCAGACGCCGGTCGGTCAGCGAGACGACCCCGCCCAGCACCATGACCACCGCGCCGACCCAGATCCAGGGCACCAGCGGGTGGTAATAGATGCGGGTGACATAAGCGCCCGGCTTGGCCGGATCGGGTTCGCCGACTGCGGCGTAGATGTCGGCGAAGAAATTGGTGCGGATGCCGATATTGGTGACCGCTTGCTCCTGCGGATGCACCGTCCGCCGCTCGGCCGCCAGGGTGGCGACGTAATGGCCCTTGTCGGTGACGATGAAGGTCGCGCGTTCGGCATCGTAGTTCGGCCCCTGCACCGGGCCCACGCTCTTCAACTGAATGTCATAGCCGGCCAGCTTGACGCTTTCGCCTGGCGCCATCGCCTGGATGCTCTGCTCGGTCCACAATGCCGTGCCGGTCATGCCGGCGATGATGATGCCCAGCCCGGCGTGGGCGAGGGTCATGCCCCAGGCCGCGCGCGGCAGGGCGGCGGCGCGGGCCATGCTGTGGCTGAACGGGATGGTGAAGAGGCGAATGCGCTCCGCCAGCTCGGTCAGCGTCGAGCCGATCAGCCAGATCGCGCACATCATGGCTGGGATCGCCAGAACCGGACCGCCATTATGGAAATAGTAAATCGCCAGCGCGAGCACGACCGAGGCCGCCGCCGCGAATTTGAGCCGCCCCAGCACGCCCGGCAGGTCCGCCCGCTTCCACGGCAGCATCGCCCCGACGCCGAGCCCGACCACCAGGATGGGCGCCAGTATCTGGGTGCAGAAGTTGAAATAGGGCGGACCGACCGAAACGGTGACGTTCATCGCCGACAGGAACGTCGGGAACAGCGTGCCGATGAACACGGTGGCGCACATCGTGGTCAGCAGCAGGTTGTTCAGCACCAGCCCGCCCTCGCGGCTGATCGGCTGGAACAGCCCGCCCATCTTCAGCGATGGCGCACGGATGGCATAGAGGGTCAGCGCCCCGCCGGTGGCGGCGATCAGAAGGCCCAGCACGAAGATGCCGCGCGCCGGGTCCAGCGCGAAGGAATGGACCGAGGTGGTCAGGCCCGACCGGACCAGGAAGGTGCCGATCAGCGACAGGCTGAAAGTGAGGATCGACAGCAGGATGGTCCAGCTTTTGAGCGCATCGCGCTTTTCGACCACGATGGCGGAATGGAGCAGGGCGGTGCCGGCCAGCCAAGGCATCAGCGAGGCATTCTCGACCGGGTCCCAGCCCCACCAGCCGCCCCAGCCCAGCGTGTAATAGGCCCACCATGACCCCATCGCCACGCCCAGGGTGAGCGCCGACCAGGCCGCCAATGTCCAAGGCCTGACCCAGCGCGCCCAGGCCGGATCGACCCGGCCTTCGATCAGCGCCGCGACGGCGAAGGAGAAGGCGACGGAGAAGCCGACATAGCCCAGATAGAGGAAGGGCGGGTGGAAGGCGAGGCCGGGATCCTGCAGCAGCGGGTTCAGCCCCTGGCCGTCGGCCGGCGGATCGATCAGCCGGTTGAAGGGATCGGACGTCGCCAGGATGAAGGCCAGAAAGCCCAGCCCGATCATGCCCTGCACGCCAAGAACGCGCGCCTTCAGCCCGCGCGGCAGGTTGTTGCCGAACAGCGCGATCAGCATGCCGTAGATCGACAGGATCATGACCCACAGCAGCATCGAGCCTTCGTGGTTTCCCCACACGCCGGTGATCTTGTAGAGCAGCGGCATGGCGGCAAAGCTGTTCTGGACCACGTTCTCGACCGTGAAGTCGGAGACGACATGCTCATAGGCCAGGATGGCGAAGGCCAGCAGGATCAACAGGCACTGGCCGACGGCGGCCGACGATCCCAGTGCCATCCAGCGGCTGTTGCCCTGGGCGGCGCCGACCAGCGGGACGGTGGATTGCATGAAGGCCACCAGCGCCGCCAGCACCAGCGCGAAGTGGCCGAGTTCCGGGATCATGGCTTTTCCACCAAGGTGCTTGTGGCGTGGGTTTGCTCGCCGGCCCGTTTCAGCGCATTGGCGACTTCGGGCGGCATGTATTTCTCGTCATGCTTGGCCAGAACCTCGCGGGCGATGAAACGCCCGTCGGGGCTCAAGGTCCCCTCGGTGACGACGCCCTGGCCCTCGCGGAACAGGTCGGGCAGCGCGCCGCGATAGGTGACGCCGATCGTCTGCACCGTGTCGGTGACGCGGAATTCGGTTACGTCGCCCATGTGCTTGACCCTGTCCTTTTCCACCATGCCGCCCAGGCGGATCGCCCGGCCCGGGTTGATATGGTCGGCCAGCACGTCGCTCGGGCTGTAGAAGAAGACGAGATTGTCGCGAAAGGCGGTCAGCGCCAAAGCGGTGGCGACCCCAAGTCCGATCATTCCCAATATCAGCGCCTGAAGCCGGCGCTTACCCCGTCTAGTCAAGATTTGGCCTCTCGCCTTCCGCGCCGCGCTCGTCCCGCTGCGGAAAGACCCTGCTCCTCACGCCGGCGCGCTTTCAGTGACGCCCAGGTCCAGCCCAGTATTCCCAAAAAGGCGAGCGCCGTCAGGCCGTAAGCCGGCCATACATAGGCGCCATATCCCCCCATGGCGAAAAAGGTCGAAAAACTGGTCACTGGCTGATCTCTTGGCCGCCTAGCTATATATCTTTGACACTCGTGACAATGCGGCATCGCCGCTCATTCGTCTCCCGCGGCGGTCCGCCAGGCCCGGATGCGGCGGGCCAGCAGTTCGCTCTCCAGCCGCATCAGCACCACTGTGACGAAGAAGGTGGTGAAGCCGCCGATCATCAGCATCAGCGGCAGCAGCATGCTGGGGTCGACTTTGGGGCCGGACAGGGTCATCAGGCTGGCCGGCTGGTGCAGCGTGTTCCACCAATCGACCGAAAACTTGATGATCGGCAGGTCGACTACGCCGACCAGCACCAGGATCGCGCCGGCCTTGAGGCCCCGCTGCGGATCGTCGAAGGCGTCGACCAGCGCGATATAGCCGAGATAGAGGAAGAACAGCACCAGTTCCGAGGTCAGCCGCGCGTCCCACACCCACCAGGCGCCCCACATCGGCTTGCCCCACAGCGATCCCGCGACCAGACAGACGAAGGTGAAGGCAGCGCCCAGCGGCGCGGCAGCCTTCACGAACAGATCGGCCAGCGCATGCTTCCAGATGATGCCGGCGGCAGCGGCGGCGGCCATCAGGCCATAGACGATCTCCGACATGATCGCCGCCGGCACATGCACATACATGATCCTGACCGACTCGCCCTGCTGATAATCGGGCGGCGAGGCGAACAGCGCGAAATAAAGGCCGAGGCCCAGCAGGATCGCCGATGCGCCGGCGCTCCAGGGCAGGATCTGCCCCGACAGACGGCCGAAGGCGGCCGGGTTGGCATAGCGGTGCAGCAGAGGGATGCGGGCAGTGGTCATCTCTATTCCAAAGCGTTCCTCAACGCGGCGGCGGCGGCGAACGGCACCAGCACGATACCGCCTGCGAAGAAGCTTGCCAGCAGCAAAAGATGCGGTCGTGGCGACAATCCTTCCCCCGCTGCGCCGATCGCGCTCGTCGCAAAGATCAGTATGGGCACGTAGAGCGGCAGAACCAAGAGCGCAAGCAAGGCCCCACCGCGTCTTGCCCCCAGTGTTACGGCGGCGCCGAACGCTCCGATCATGCTCAGCACCGGCGTGCCGATCAGAAGGCTGATCTCCAGCGTCAGATAGCTGTTATCGTCCAGGTGCAGCATCACCCCCAGGATCGGGGCGATAACCATCAGCGGCAGGCCGGTGGTCACCCAGTGGGCCGCGACCTTGGCCAGCACGATCAGTTCCAGCGGAATCGGCGCCAGCGCCAGCAGATCCAGCGTTCCATCCTCGAAATCGCGCTGGAACAGCCGGTCGAGCGCCAGCAGGGTGGCGAGCAGGGCGGTGATCCACAGCATGCCCGGCGCCAGCCGCGCCAAGAGGTTGGGCTCCGGCCCCACCCCCAGCGGCACCATCAGCACGGCCAGCACGAAGAAGGCCAGCGGCGCCACCAGGTCGCTGCCGTGGCGGAATTGCAGCTTGAGGTCGTGCAGGAACAGGGCGAGGGCGTCGCTCATTGGTGCACCTTCAGGCGGGCGGGTGCGGAGCCGCGGAGCGGCGTAGCA
>CAZNNJ010000029.1:0-17488 GCA_964574305.1 uncultured Rhodospirillales bacterium
CCATTCCGCTGATCGCGATGACCGGCAGCGCGGATAACACGCTGGCCCGCGCCTCGGACATTCAACTGGTGCTGCCGCGCGAGCCCGAGGCCTGCCCGATGGGGCTGGCGCCCACCACCTCGACCACGATGATGATCGCGCTGGGCGACGCGCTGGCCGTGGCGCTGATGGAGCGGCGCGGCTTCAGCGAGGACGAATACCGCACCTTCCATCCGGGCGGGCAGATCGGCCGCATCCTGCTCAAAGTGTCGGACGTGATGCACGGGCCCGAGGGCCTGCCGCTCATCGGGCCGGACCGGCCGATGTCGCAGGCGATTCTGGTCATGACCCGTCACGGCTTCGGCTGCGCCGGCGTGATCGACGGCGATGGGCGGCTGATCGGCATCATCACCGACGGCGATTTGCGCCGCCAACGGGGCCCGGCCTTGATGGAAAGCCCGGTCGGCGCGGTGATGACCGTGACGCCCAAGACGATCGAGCCCGATGCGCTGGCGGCCGAGGCGCTGGGCATCATGAATCTGAGCGACCACCCCTTCACCGCCATGTTCGTGATCGAGGACGACAAGCCGATCGGCATCGTCAGCGTCCACGACCTGCTGCGCGCCGGGGTGATGTAACGCTAAGCTGGTGATGTAGGCCTTCGACAATCCGGCCATCGGGAGGGGAAGCGATGAAGATCGGCGTCTGCATGCCGTACATGACGCGGGACTATGACCGCGAACGCATCCTGACCTGGGCCCGGAAGATCGACCAGGGACCGTTCGACAGCCTGTCCTGCGGCGAACGGATGACCGGCCATACCTATGAGATGAACACTATTCTCTCGGCCGCCGCCGCGGTGACCGAGCGGGTGAGGATCATCGCGTCCCTCTACGTTCTGCCGATGCGTTCAGCCGTGCTGACCGCCAAGGAAGCGGCGACGCTGGACGTGATCTCGAACGGCAGGATGGCGGTCACGGTCGGGATCGGCGGGCGCGAGAACGATTATCGCGCGGTCGGCGCCCCTTTTACGCGCCGCCATCAGCGAATGGACGAACAGGCCGCCGAGATGCGGCGCGTCTGGCGCGGCGAGCCGCTGTGGGACGGTGCCGACGAGGTCGGGCCGAGGTCGCCGCAAGGTGCGAATATCCCGCTTTATGCCGGCGCGATGGGCCCCAAGGGCATCGCGCGCGCCGCCAAATGGGCGGACGGCATCTACGGCACCTCGATGGCCGGCGACCGCGAGGGCCATGAGAAAATCTTCGATATGGCGAAAGAAGCCTGGAGGGCCGAAGGCCGCACCGACAAGCCCTATCTGATGGGCAGCTTCTGGTACTCGCTTGCCCCCAACGCCGAAAGCGAACTCAAGTCCTATGTCTATGACTACATGAAATATATGGGCCCCGACGTCGCGGGCTTCATGCGCGACGCCATGACCCGCCACACCCCGGACGCCATCCGCGAAGCCATCGAAAACGTCCGCGCCGCCGGGGCGGATGAGTTGTTGTTGGTCCCGGCGACGGCGCATTACAACGAGGTGGAAAAATTGGCCGAGCTGGTTGGGTAGGCGCTCAAATGTAGGGTGGAAGAGCGAAGCGTATTCCACTACCGCGCAAAGCGCGGCATCCTCGCACCATGTCGGATTATCGCCGTAACCGTGTCCAAGGCGGGACCTATTTCTTCACAGTCACCCTACACGATCGCAGTAGCGATCTGCTCGTCACACATATCAACGCGTTGCGCGAAGCAGTCCGGCTCACCGCCGCGAAATCTCCATTCTACATTGATGCATGGGTTGTCCTCCCGGAGCACATGCACTGCATCTGGACGTTACCGGAAGGCGACCTCGATTATTCAGGCCGCTGGCGAGCAATCAAAACCGCATTCTCGAAATCCATCCCCGCTATCGAACGCCGATCCCAAGTCATGGAGAAACGCGGCGAACGGGGAATCTGGCAGAGGCGATATTGGGAGCATACGATCCGGGATGAACGCGACTATGCCGCGCACATGGATTACACGCACTTCAATCCCGTAAAGCACGGGCTGGCGCCAAGTGCAGCAGATTGGCCGTTTTCGTCCTTTCGGCGATGCGTCGCGAAAGGCGTCTATCCTCCCGAATGGGGCCTCACGAGCGATCCGGTTCCTGAAGCGGGCGAACGGTGAGATTGGTTTGGTGGATTACGCTTCGCTCATCCACCCTACGTATGAAGGCAAATAGGGCGGAAGAGCGAAGCGTGATCGGTGATTATCCCCCCATCGCCGTGTCGGTGACGATCGGCGTGACCGTCCAGCCGCCGTCGGGCAGGCGCTGCATGCCGCCGGCGGCCAGCCCGCCGCCATCGACATGGATGGTGGTGCCGGTGACCCAGAGCGAGAGATCGGTCGCGAGATAGACCGCGGCCCCGGCATGGTCGCTGGGATAGCCGAAGCGGCCGAGCGGAATCGATCGGGCGGCGATCTCGGGTTTGTCCCGATATTGCGGCTTCATGAACGCCGCCATCGCCACCTGCTCGGTCTCGGTCGTCTCCGGCGCGATGGTGTTGACCCGGATCTGCGCGTCCGACAGCTCAAGCGCCAGACCGCGGGTGAAGCCGGTGACGCCGTGCTTGAAAGCAGTGTAGGCGATATTGTAAGTGCTGCCGCGGAAGCCCTCGATCGACGAGACATTGATGATCGAGCCGCCCGCCTTGCCGCGCTTCATCAGCGGGATGGCGTGCTTGGTGACGATGAAGAGTTGGCGCAGATTGATGTTGTAAAGGGCGTCCATGTCCGCCTCCTCCATCACATCCAGCGGCTTGAAGCTGTAGAGATGGTGGCCGACATTGTTGACCAGCACGTCCAACCGGCCGAATTTCCGCTCGACCTCGGCGATCACGCGCTTCACATCCTCGGTCTTCTGCACGTCGGCCTGGATGGCGATGCCATCGATACCCGATGACTTGAAGCCGGCGTTCAGCGCCTCGACCTTGCCCGCATCAATCTCAGCCACCGCGATTTTGGCACCCAGCTGGCTGTAAGCCTCGACGATCGCCTTGCCGATCCCGGCGCCGCCGCCGGTGACGAGCGCGACCTTACCCTTGAGCGTGATTTCCATGACCTTCCCCTGAATTGCCGTTCAGTGCGTTTTATCGCCCGGAAAGCCGGATGGGTAGAGCCACTGACTCTGAATCAGCGGGTCGGCACCGCGTCGCCTTCGCTCGGCGGTTCGTCGCCTGCGCCGTCCAGGAAGCTCAAATAAGCGTCCCGGTCACCTTTCTGGTGAACCGGCAGTACGGCCGACGGCCGGTTGATGAGCGCGGTCAGCGAATAGGAAACGATCATCAGCATCAGCCACGCCTCGAGCTTGGCCAACGGCACCATGGACCAGTGGTTGGCCTGGACAGGATAGATCCAGGCTCCCATCCCGGTGCCGATATTCTCGGCGATCCAGATGAAGAAGGCGACAAGGACGAAGCCAAGCAGCAGCGGCATTCGCCGGTATGTCCGCCATACTCGGTACAAGACCGTCGTCCGCCCAAACAGGACGGCGGTCACGAGCAGCAAGGGAATCCGCACATCGGGCAGGTAATGGTGGCTGAAGAAATTCACATAGATCGCGCCGGACAGGGCAAAGATCGACCACAGCTTCGGGTGAAGCGTGAACCGGAAATCGAACAGCCGCCAGGCGCGCGTGAGGTAGCTGCCGATCGCGGCATACATGAAGCCGCTATAGAGCGGGACGCCGGCGATCCGCAGAACGTTCGGTTCCGGATAGATCCACGATCCGACCGACGTCTTGAACAGCTCCATGACCGTTCCGGCGACATGGAAGATGAAGATGACCTTGACCTCATCGAAGGTTTCCAGCTTGAAGCCGATCATCATCGCCTGGATGGCCAGCGCGCCGATCACCAGCGCGTCGTATCGGGCGACTATTGCGTCATGCGGGTACCAGAGGCGCGTGGCGATGATGATTCCAAGCATCAAGGCGCCAAACAGACAAGCCCAGGCCTGCTTCACTCCGAAGCGGACGAACTCATAAATCCACGCAACCGGCGGGCCGCTTTCGGTCGCTCGTCCGCCAAGCCTATGCTCCACCGCGACGAATCGGGCGATTGCCGGCCAAAGGAAGGCCGAACTGGCAGATGACGCGGCATTTCCGGAAGGGGAGCGATCTCGCAAGGCATGCGGCTCCAGAGAAACAGGCCCAAGGCGTCAACACCTACACATTCGGACGCTCCTATTCCACCGCCTTGCTTGACCAAACAGCGCCGCCCGCTTACCTCTCCGCCTATCATGGATACCGCCGTTCCCGAGATCGCCATCAAGCTGCCCGACGGAAGCGTCCGCCACTTCCCGCGGGGGGTGAGCGGGACGGATATTGCCGCGGCGATCGGGCCGGGGTTGGCCAAGAACGCGCTGGCCGCGAAGGTCGACGGGCATGTCCAGGATCTGGACCTGGGCATCGAGCACGATGCCGACGTCGCCATCGTCACGCGCCAGTCGCCCGAGGCGCTGGAGCTGATCCGCCATGACGCCGCCCATGTGCTGGCCGAGGCGGTGCAGAAGCTCTATCCCGGTACCCAGGTGACCATAGGGCCGGCGATCGAGAACGGCTTCTATTACGATTTCCATCGCGAGCAGCCCTTCACCCCCGACGATCTCGCCAAGATCGAGGAGGAGATGCGGCGCGTGGTCGATCGCAACGACGCGATCGTGCGCGAGGTGTGGGACCGCGACGCCGCCATCGATTTCTTCAAGTCGAAGGGCGAGCTGTTCAAGGCCGAGCTGATCGAAGGCCTGCCGCAGAACGAGCCGATCACCGTTTATCGCCAGGGCGACTGGCTGGACCTGTGCCGCGGGCCGCACATGGCCTCCACCGGCAGACTGGGCAAGGCGTTCAAGCTGACCAAGCTGGCCGGCGCCTATTGGCGCGGCGACGCCAAGAACCCGATGCTCCAGCGCATCTACGGCACCGCCTGGCGCGACCAGAAGGAGCTGGACGCCTATCTCCTGATGCTGGAGGAGGCGGAGAAGCGCGACCATCGCCGCCTCGGCCGCGAGATGGACCTGTTCCATCTCCAGGAAGAGGCCGCCGGCAGCGTGTTCTGGCACCCGAAAGGCTGGACCCTCTACCGGACCCTGGAGGCCTATCTGCGCCGCCGGCTGGACCAGTCCGACTATGTCGAGGTCAAGACTCCGCAGCTTTACGACCGGTCGCTGTTCGAAGCCTCCGGCCATTGGGGCACTTACGGCCACAACATGTTCAAGGTCGAGGTCGGACACGGCCACGAGAAGGAAGAGGTTCGCCTTTTCGGCATCAAGCCGATGAACTGTCCCGCCCATATCCAGATCTATCGCCAGGGGCTGAAATCCTATCGCGACCTGCCGCTGCGCATGGCGGAGTTCGGATCGTGCCACCGCAACGAGCCGTCGGGCGCGCTGCACGGCATCATGCGCGTGCGCGCCTTCACCCAGGACGACGCCCATATTTTCTGCACCCCCGAGCAGGTGGTGGAAGAAACCACCAAGTTCTGCCGCCTGCTGCAGGTCGTCTATTCCGACCTGGGCTTCACCGATGTTCAGGTGAAGCTGGCGCTGCGCCCGGATGAGCGGCTGGGCAGCGACGAAATCTGGGACCGGGCCGAGCGCGAGCTGCGTGAGGCTGCGGTGGCCGCAGGGCTGGCGCCGGAAGAGTTGCCGGGCGAAGGTGCCTTCTATGGTCCGAAGCTGGAATTCCACCTGACCGATGCGATCGGCCGGACCTGGCAGTGCGGCACTCTGCAGCTCGATTTCGTGCTGCCGGAGCGGCTGGACGCCGAATATGTCGGCGAGGACGGGCAGCGCCACCGGCCGGCGATGCTGCACCGGGCGATCGTCGGCTCGATGGAGCGCTTCATCGGCATCCTGATCGAGAACTATGCCGGCAAGCTGCCGGGCTGGCTGGCGCCGGTTCAGGTGGTGGTCGCGACCATCACTCAGGACGCCGACCACTATGCCCAGGACGTGCTGCGGCACCTGCACGCGGCGGGCTTGCGGGCCGAGATCGACCTGCGCAACGAGAAGATCAATTACAAGATTCGCGAGCACAGCCTGATGAAGGTTCCGGTCATCGCTGTGGTCGGAAAGCGCGAGGGCGCGGAGCGGACTGTTGCACTGAGGACACTCGGTGTCGAAAAACAGGAGGTACTCCCCCTCGACAGCGCGGTTTCGCAACTCCATTCTACTATGGCATCGCCTTTGGATCGTGTAGTTTCCAAAGCTTGATGGAAATTTTAACAGGGGGAACTCCATAGCCAGGTTTAATGACGCGCCGTCGCGCGACAAGGACGGACCGCGCGTGAATTACGAGATCAACGTGCCGCAGGTGCGGTTGGTCGGTCCGGACGGTGAGATGATCGGGATCGTGTCCTCGCGCGAAGCGATGGCCCGGGCGGAAGAAACAGGCTTCGACCTCGTCGAGATTTCGCCGAACGCCGATCCGCCGGTCTGCAAGCTGCTCGATTTCGGCAAGTTCAAGTACGAGCAGCAGAAGAAGAAGAACGAAGCCCGCAAGAAGCAGAAGATCATCGAGGTGAAGGAGATCAAGCTCCGTCCCAACATCGATGACCATGACTATGACGTCAAAATGCGCGCCGCGACCAACTTCCTGGACGAGGGCGACAAGGTGAAGGTCACCATGCGCTTCCGCGGCCGCGAGATGATGCACCAGGATCTGGGCATGAACGTGCTGATGCGCGTGAAGGACCAGCTCGACCCGCTGGCGAAGGTCGAACAGACCCCCCAGCTGGAAGGCCGCCAGATGACGATGGTGCTGGCGCCGCGGTAACCCCGCCGGCGCCGGCGTTGCCGGCCCAGGAACGGTACTCATGAAAAAACGTCCGACCGTGCGGCTGCAGCCGAGGCACGATGCCCGGCTGCGGCATGGGCATCCCTGGGCCTTTTCCAACGAGATCATGATGGACGCGGAGGCCAAGGCCACCGCGCCCGGCACGCCGGTCACATTGACCACGGCCGGCGGCGACAGGCTGGCCGCAGGCTGGTTCAATCCGCATACGCTGATCGCCGCGCGGGTGCTGACGGCCGATACCGACCCCGTCATCGACCGCGATTTCTATGTCCGCCGCATCCGCGCGGCGCTGGTGCTCCGCGAGCGGCTTTATACAGAGCCCTACTACCGGCTGGTCCATGCCGAGGCCGACGGGTTGCCGGCGGTGGTGATCGACCGGATGGGCGATGTGCTGGTGGTGCAGCTGAATGCCGCCGGCCCTAACCTGGCCGAGGCCGACATCGTCGGCGCGCTGGTCGAGATGCTGGCGCCGAAGGCCGTCGTTCTCAAGAACGACAGCCCGGCGCGGACCCTGGAGGGTTTGCCGATCGAGACCCGGCTTGCCCACGGCGAACTCTCGGGGCCGGTCGAGCTGGTGGAGAACGGAGCCCGTTTCCGGATCGATCCGCTGGAGGGGCAGAAGACCGGCTGGTTCTACGACCAGCGCGACAGCCGCGCCTTCGTCGCCCGCTTCGCGGCAGGGCGCACGGTGCTGGACGCCTATTGCTATGGCGGCGGCTTCGGCATCACCGCGGCGATGGCGGGGGCCAGATCGGTGACCCTGCTGGACCGGTCCGCCGGGGCGCTGGAGGCTGCGGGCCGGTCGGCGGCGCTGAACGGCGTCGCGGATCGCTGCACGGTGCGGCAGCAGGAAGTGTTCGAGGCGCTCGCCGCCATGGCGACCGCGGGCGAGACCTTCGATGTCGTCATCGTCGACCCGCCGGCCTTCGCCAAGTCGCGCAAGGATATCCCGGCTGCCGTCAAGGGCTATCGCAAGCTGGTGCGCCAGGCGGCGGCGCTGGTGCCGCCGGGCGGTATCCTGTTCGCCGCGTCGTGCAGCCACAATGTCGGCGTGCCGGAATTTTCCGAAGCGGTCGCGCGCGGCCTGGCCGATGCCGGCCGCACCGGCAGGGTCCTGCGGACTGCCGGGGCCGGGCCGGATCACCCGGTCCACCCCATGCTGCCGGAAAGCGCCTACCTGAAGTCGCTGACCCTGGCGCTGGACTGATGACGGAGCTGACCCTCACCATCGCCCATCTGGGTGCGCTGGGCGATGGGGTGGCGGAGGCGGCGAGCGGCCGCCTGCATATCCCCTTCACCGCACCGGGCGACACGGCGCGCGTGTCGCCGAAAGGTAAAGACGCGGCCACGCTGGTCGAACTGCTGGACGCCGGCCCCGAGAGGGCCGACCCGCCATGCCGCCATTTCGGCACCTGCGGGGGCTGCGCCCTGCAGCACCTGCGGCCCGGCTTTATCGCCGCGTGGAAACGCGAGCGCGTCGCCGCGGCGCTGGCGCGGGCCGGGATCGAAGACGTCACAGTCAACCCGGCGATCTCCATCCCGCCCGGCACCCGCCGGCGCGCGACCCTGGCCGCCACCCGGATCGGCAAGCGGGTCCTGCTGGGCTTCGCCGAACGCGCCTCGCACCGGCTGGTCGATCTTCAGGAATGCCTTGTGCTGAGGCCAGAGCTGACGGCCCTGATCGCACCGATCCGCGACCGGCTGCCGGACCTGCTCGCCGCCGGCGAAAGCGCCGATCTCGCACTGACCTGGACCGAAAGCGGCGCCGACCTCGTGCTGATCCGCAAGCGCCCGCTGACCCTGCCCGACCGCGAAACCCTGGCCGCCTTCGCTGAATCCGCCGACCTCGCCAGCATCTCCTGGCGCGCCAGCGTCACCGCCCCAGCCGAGCCTGTCGCGGCGCGGCGGACGCCGCATATTCGGGTCGGCAAGACCCAGATCGCCTTCGCGGCTGGGACGTTCCTGCAACCGAGTGCCGAGGGTGAAGCGGCGCTGACAGGTTTCGTGACGGACACTCTGGCGGGCGCCACCGGACCGATCGCCGACCTGTTCTGCGGCCTCGGCACCTTCGCCATTCCGGCGAGCGCCTTCGGCCCGGTCGGCGCCTTTGACGCGGACGGCACGGCCATCGCCGCCCTGCTAAAGGCGGCGAAGGGCTTGCCCGTGACCGCCCATCGGCGCGACCTGTTCCGCGAGCCGCTGACGGTGAAGGAGCTGGAGGGCTTCGCTGCCGCCGTCATCGATCCGCCGCGCGCCGGCGCCGAGAAGCAGGCACGGATGCTGGCCAATTCAGCGGTTCCGCTGATCGCCTATGTCTCATGCAACCCGGTCAGCTTCGCCCGCGATGCCGCCATCCTGACCGAGGGCGGCTATCGTCTCGAAAGGGTGACGCCGGTCGACCAGTTCGCCTGGTCGCCGCATGTCGAGCTGACCGGCGCCTTTCGCCGGTAAGGCTCACCCCTTCGACAGCTTGTCCAGCAGCGTCTGGGCGTCCTTCTTGCCCTCGAAATCCTTGCCGTCGGCAAGCGTCTTCTTGAGCAGGTCGGTCGCATCCGCCTTCTTGCCGGTCGCGTTGAGCGCGGCGGCATAGTGGTATTGGATATCCGGGCTGTTGGGCGCGGCGTTCGCGGCCTGTTGCAGGAACTTGAAGCCGTTCGCCGCGTCGCCCTTCTGGACCATGATCCAGCCCAGCGTGTCGGTGATCGCCACGTTCTGCGGCGCGACGGTGTGGGCGCGCTGGGCATAGTCCAGCGCGCGCGGATCGTTGTCGCGCTGATAGATCACCGCCAGGTTGTTGAGGATCAGCGGGTCGCCCGAGCGGTCCTTGGTCAGCAGCCCCTCATACAGCGACTTGGCCCTGGCCCAGTCCTTCTGGCCGAGCGCGAAATTCGCCACCGCAAACTTGGCCGGGATATCGTCGGGATGGTCCGCGGCCCACTTGGTCAGGACCTTGTCGGCGTCGGCGGTCTTGCCGTCGCGGATATCGCCGGCCGCCAGCCGCTCGGCCAGGACCAGCGACGGATGGGCGGCGAACGCCTTCTGATAGGCGGCCTTGGCGTCGGCCGGCCGCTTGATGGAGATCAGATAGTCGCCTTCCAGCGCCTGCGCCGCGGGCTGTTCGGGCAGGGTCGTCTGCAGGCGCTGGGCGGCGGCGATGCCGTCGTCCGGATTGCGCTTGCCGAGCAGCCGCACCTCCTCGGCCGCCAAGCCGATATTGTTGGGGTCCACCTTGCGCGCCTCGCCGATCGAGGCGATGGCGCCCGGCAGGTCGTCCGACTTCTCCTGGGCGATGGCTAGGTCGCGCCGGGCCGCCGGGTCCTGCGGCTGCAGCTCGGTCAGGCGCTGCAGGCTGATGACCGCGCTTTTGGCATCGCCCTTCTGCAGCTCGAGTTCGGCCCGCATGGCGAACAGCCTGGGCTCGTTCGGCAGGCGGACCTGCATGTCGCGCACCAGCCCCAGGCCCGCATCGTAATCCTTCATCGCGATATAGGCTTCGATCAGCCCGACCGAGACCTGGATATTGTCGGGCTGGGCCTTGTGCGCCTTCTGCCAGAGATCGACCACCTGATCGACCTGCTTCTGGCTGGCCAGCAGCGTCGTCAGGTTCTGGAGTGCCGACAGGTTGCCGGAATCCTTGGCCAGGATGCCCATATAGGTGGCCTTGGCCTGATCGGGCTTGCCCTCGGCGGCATAGATATAGGCCAATTGCAGCTGCGTCGGGACGAAGTCCGGGAACTTCTTGGCGACCCCGCTATAGGCCGCGTCGGCCTCGGGCAAATGCTGCTGCGCCAGTTCGACCATGCCGGCCATGTTGGCCGAGACCGGGTCGTTCGGGTTGCGCTTGATCATGTCATCGACCAGCTTCTTGGCCTTGTCGTACTGCTTGTCGCGCACATAGACCACGACCAGCGCCTGGGCCGAGGCGTCGTCGTCAGGCGCCATCTGCAGCGCCTTTTCCAGCTCGGTCGTGCCCTGGGTGCTTTGGCCTTCCGACAGGTGGTTGAGCGCCAGGCCGCGCAGCACCGAGGCATTGTCGGGCGCAAGCTTGCTGGCGCGCTCATAGGCGTCGACCGCCTGCTGCGAACGGCCGAGCTGCATATAGGCCTGGCCCAGCATCGCCAGCGACTGCGCGTCGTCCGGCGCGTCGGCGGTGATCTTCTCCAGCGTGTCGGCGGCGCCGGCCGAATTGCCCTTTCTCAGCTGGATGTCGGCCAGCACCTTCTCGCCGGCGATGTCGTTTGGAACCGCGCCGAGATAGGAGGTGATCGACGATTCCGCCTGCTCATATTGCTTGAGCGCGGCCTTCACCACCGCCTGCAGGTAATAGCCGCGCGGGAAATTCGGGAAGGCGGCTGCGAACTTGGTCAGGATCGTGTCGGCGCCGGCATAGTCCTTGGCCCGCGCATCGAGCAGGGCCTGGAGATACTGGGCCGGGACCGACCGGTTGGCGATCCCGAGCGCCGTCTTGACGTCGGCCTGCGCCTTGCCGTCGTCGCCCGCCGCGATATAGAGCTGGGCGCGCTCGATAAAGCCGCCCAGATTGTTGGGATCGGTCTTGATCGCCTCGTTGAACTCAGCGATCGCGCCGTCGCGATTGCCCTGGCGGCTGAGGATTTCGCCTTTCAGCAGATGGGTGTCGGCGGTGGGCGCGATCTTGAGCAGCTCGTCGGCTTTCTTCGCCGCGTCGTCGAACTGGTTCAGCGTGAAGGCGATGCGGGCCAGGCCCAGCTTAGGCGCCGTCGCCTTTGGGTCGATCTGCTCCGCGGCAATCAGGGAGGAACGCGCATCCTCGACCTTCTTCATCTGGATCTGCGCCTCGGCGCGCAGCACCAGGGTCGAGACCTTCACGTTGTCGGGCTGGTCGTCGCGAACCGGGAAGTCCTGCAGCACCTGGTCGAACTTGCCCTGGACCAGATAGGTGCGGCCCAGCATCGGCACGATCTTCGATTCGTCGCCGCCATGGTCGCGGGCCTGCTTGAGCTCGATCTGCGCGCCCTCGATGTCGTTCATCTGGATTTCGAGGTCGGCCAGCTTCAGCCGCAGGCGTCCGTCATCCGGAGAGGCCTTGACCGCGTTCTTGAGCTCGATCTCGGCGCTCTTGAGGTCGTCCTTGGCGATCAGCTGATCGGCCTCGGTCTCGTATTTCTTGGCCGCATCGGGATCGTTGCTCGCGGCCAGCGCCGACGGCAGGCCGAGAACCAGCGGCAGCGCGAAAAACGCGGCCGAGGCGAGCATCTTGGTTCTAAATTGTTGAGTCATCGAAGTCTCCCTAAGGGCACTCATCGCGGCGTTATAATACCGATAATTTTCATTAAATTAAGACGGCGCTTCCGAAACCCCCGCCTCCGAAGCCCCCACCGCGCCCACCGCCATCCCCAGGCTTTCCAGCAGGCTGTAGAGCGTCGGGCGGCTGACGCCGAGCAGCTTGGCGGCGATCGAGAGATTGCCGTTGCTGTGGGTGAGCGCGCGCTGGATGACCATGCGCTCCGCCCGGGCCCGGGCGGCGCGCAAGTCGAACTCGTCCTCGTCCATCGCGCCGGCCTTAAGCTCGAGATCGGCGGCGGTGATCTGGGTGCCGTCGGCCATGACCACCGCCCGCTTCACCCGGTTCTCCAGCTCGCGCACATTGCCGCGCCAGCCGTTGGCCGCGATGGCTGAGATCGCCTCGGTGGTGAAGCCGCGCAGCTTCTTGTCGAACTGGTCGTTGAACTTCTTGAGGAAATAGCTGGCCAGCAGGACCGAATCCTCCTCCCGGTCGCGCAGCGGCGGGATGCGGATGATGACCTCGTTCAGGCGATAGAACAGGTCCTCGCGGAACCGGCCGTCGGCCATCCGCTCTTCCAGATTCTGATTGGTGGCGCAGACGATGCGGACATCGACCGGAATCTGCTGGCGCCCACCGATGCGCTCGATCAGCCGGGTCGACAGGAAGCGCAGCAGCTTGACCTGCAGCGGTTGCGGCAGATCGCCGATTTCGTCGAGGAACAGCGTGCCGGTATGGGCCTGCTCGATCTTGCCGATGGTCTGCTTGATCGCGCCGGTGAAGGCGCCCTTCTCATGGCCGAACAGCTCGCTTTCCAAGAGCGCCTCGGGGATCGCGCCGCAATTGATCGCGACGAAGGGGCGGTTGCGGCGCGGCGACAGGGAATGGATCGCCTGGGCCACCAGCTCCTTGCCGGTGCCGCTTTCGCCCAGCGCCAGCACCGCGACATTGGTCGGGGCGATCTTTTCGATCGTCCGGCACATGCGCATGATTTCCTGGCTGACGCCGATAATGCCGTCGATCGGCGAGGAGGACAGGCGCAGCTGCGCCAGCTCACGGTTCTCCGCCTCCAGCTTGTAGAGGCGCAGCGCCCGGTCGAGGATGGTGCGCAGCACCTCGATCTCGATCGGCTTCTGGTAGAAATCATAGGCGCCGAGCGATACGGCGCGCAGCGCATGGGCGCGGCTTTCATTGCCGCTGGCGACGATGATCTTGGTCTCCGGCGCCATCGCCAGGATGCCCTCCAGCGCCGCCAGCCCCTCGGTCGCGCCGTCCGGGTCGGGCGGCAGGCCGAGATCGATGACCGCGAGCGGCGGACGCTCGATCCGCATCAGCTCCAATGCTTCGGCCCGGGTGCCGGACAAAAACAAAGTATAGTCGGACAAAGCCCACCGATATTGGCGGCGAAGGCCGTCATCATCTTCTAGAATCAGGAGTTTTGGCTTGTCTTCGCTCACGAAGTCATTCCTACCACTTTCGCATCGTTCAGCGGAAGCGCCGAAGCTGGCGGCGACTCGACCGGCAGCACGATCCGCATGATCGTCCCTCGCCCGGCCTCGCTCAAGGCCAAAAGGTCGCCATGGGCTGAGCGCATCAGCTCGCGCGCCTGATAGGCGCCGATGCCGTAGCCCTCGGATTTGGTCGAGCGGAAGGGCTGGAACAGCTGGTTGGCAATGAAATCCGCGCTCATGCCGCTGCCGGCGTCACGCACATCGATCATGACCTTGCCGCCGGCATGGCGGACCTCGATCGAAATCTCGTCCCCCGCCGCCGAGACCTCGACCGCGTTGTCGAGCAGGTGGCGCAGCGCGAAGTCGAGCTTGTCGCGGGCGATCCGCACACGGGCGCCCGCCTCGTCGCTGTGGAAATGGATTTCGACCTGCTTCCTGGGCCGCCAGGCCTGCAGCACTTCGCCAACCACGACGTCGGGCACGCTGAACTCGGCCGCCTCGGCCTCGCGGTTGGCGCGCAGCTGGGCCAGCATCTTGTTCATGCTGCCGACCGAATGGCGCACCGTCTCCAAGACGTCGCGCTGGAACTCGGGATCGTCGGCGTGCTTCTCGCCGTTGGCCAGCATCATCGACAGCTGGCTTACGACATTCTTGATGTCATGGACGACGAAGGCGAAGCGCTGGCTGTAATCCTGGAGATGCCGCGCCTCGACCAGCTGGCGCGCCGCCTGCTCCTCCGCCAGATAGCTCGCCACCTGGCGGCTGACGATCCGCAGCAGCTCGTAATTCTCCCAGTTGAGGCTTATCGCCGCCCTGGGCTCGGTCAGCAGGATGAAACCGATCAGGCGGCCGAGATGGGAGAGCGGCACGGCCATCCAGGCGCGCTGGATGCGGGCGAGCGATTCGGGAACGACGGCCTCGAGCGGCTTGGAGAATTCGACCATCCAGTGGCCGTCACGGAAAGCCTTGGCGAAGTCGGGATCGACCGGCTCGCCGCCACGCGGCAGGTTCCAGCTCGCCACCGGTGAGAAGGCGGTGGTCTCGCCGTCCCTCAGCCACAGGCTGCCGGCCGGGCTGTCGACCGTGTCGGCAACGGCGCGGATGACACGGACCTGGAGCTGCTCGCCGGAGAAGGACGGGTTGGACAGGGTGGAGATGAAGCCCAGCCAGACCTTGCGGTAGTCATATTGCGAGCGGAAGAAATTCTGCACCAGGAAGACGCGGAGCTCCGACCGCGCCCGGCCGGAGGTGAAGGCGACGGCGACGAAGACCAGGGCGCCGAACACCAGCGCGATCTCCAGCACCGGCCCCCAGGTGACGCCGATATCGCGCAGCACCTCGCCGGCGACGCCGATCGCCAGCAGGAAGATGCCGCTGATCAGCAGGGTCGAGGAGTGGAAGATGACGTTGCGCGACACGCGGATATCGACCAGCCAGCGCCGATTGCGCGCGACCGACAGCGCCAGCAGCGGCGAGGCCAGCGAATCGATCAGCGGCCGGGCGGCGAAGAGCGGCGGCGAGACGCTGTGGAACAGGGCGGCATCGGCATAGAGCAAAATGTCGTAGATGAAGATCAGCCCGATGCCGATGGTCAGCAGGTTGATGTGCCAGCGCGATTCCGGCAGCGCGTTGCGGTAGAGATTCTCCAGCAGCAGGAAGCCGGACACGGCGAGCAGGATGCGGACGATCCGGTCGGTCTGGGACAGCCAGCTGATCTGCGACAGCCACTGCTCGCCGACCGGGAAATTCTCCGGCAGGTCGAGCGCGATGGTGGTGAGCAGCAGCGCCACGATCGGCCCGGCCAGGATCCAGCGCGGCAGGTTGCGCCTGTCCTTCATCACGCCGCGCAGCAGATGGGCGGTGAACAGCGCCCAGGCGGCGATGCGCGCCGTCTCCAGGATCGAGCTGACCCGGCCGAACCCGCCCTCGACGGCGACCGAACCGGCCCACAGCGCGGTGGCGAGGCAGGCGGCGAACAGAAACCGGCCGGTGCGGCTCATTCGCCCGCGGATACCGACATAGACGCTGAGCGCGGCGAAGACGGCGGCGGCCAAGCCGTGCAGGATAGACGATGCCAGGAAATAGGTCATCGCGACGGGATTACCGGGCGCCCTGCTGCATCAGGATCACGCGCACCGTCGACAGCATGATGATGAAATCCAGGAACAGGCTGTGATTCTTCACGTAATAGAGGTCGTAGGACAGTTTCTGCCGGCTGTCCTCCAGCGACGCGCCGTAGGGATAGTTGACCTGGGCCCAGCCGGTGATGCCAGGCTTCACGCAATGGCGTTCTCGGTAGAAGGGAATGTCGCGGTTCAGCTGCTCGACGAAAAACGGGCGTTCGGGCCGGGGGCCGACGAAGCTCATGTCGCCGCGCAGCACGTTGATCAGCTGCGGCAGCTCATCGATGCGGGTCAGGCGGATGAAGGCGCCGACGTGCGTGACGCGCGGGTCGCGCAGCTGTGCGAATTGCACCCCACCGACTTCGGCGTCCTGGCGCATGGAGCGCAGCTTCATCACCATGAAGGTCTTGCCATGCAACCCGACCCGCTCCTGGCTGTAGAAGATCGGCCCTTCGCTTTCCAGCTTGATCAGGATCGCGGCGACCAGGGTGAAAGGCAGCGTGAACAGCAGGAACAGCGCCGACACGACGACATCGAAGGTCCGCTTGAACAGATCGGTCACGATGCCGCGGGCGAAGCCGGGGCCGAAGATCAGCCAAGAGGGTTTCAGCTCGTCGAGGTCGAACCGGCCGGTCTCACGCTCGCAGAAGGTCTGGTAATCGGTGACATGGATGCCCTCGACCCGGCATTTGAGCAGCTGGCTGACCGGCAGGCCGCGCCGGTCGTCCATGGCGACGACGATCTCGGACGCATGGGCGCGGCGCACGATGTCGAGCCAGTCCGCCGCGGCATGCGCCTCGTCGGCATCGGCGACGGTTTCGTAGGAATCCCTCAGCTGGCCGCGGTCGGCGACGCCGGGATCGAACGTGCCGGCGACCAGGAAGCTTTGGTTCGAGCCGTGAAAGGCCATCTGGCGCACCGCGGCCGCCCTGGTGCCCGAGCCCAGGATGAAGATGCGGTGCATCATGAATTCGCGCCGGTTGAAGACACCGAACAGGATGCGGGTCGCCACGATCACGGCGAGCCAGACCAGCGGCGCCTTGACCATCCAATAGGTGCCGGCGCTGGTGCTTTCATACAGCTTGTCGTGGAACAGCTGGGTGGCGACGAAATTGAGCGGCACGATCAGCGCCGCCGCGATCAGGACCTTGGTCAGCAGGTTGCGGTAGTCGCTCATCGCGGAGCGGCTATAGAGCCCCATCGACACCATGGCGGCGCCGACCGCCGCGGCGAAGATGAAGGAGAACTGACCGAGCTGGCCCCGCAAGCCCTTCAGCATCTGCGGCGAGTGGATGCCGGCCGACAGAAGGTAATAGACGGCGCCTCCAAGCACAGCCATTTCGAGGATCAAGAGCGCGAGCATCTTGATCTGGATGAAATGCCCGAACAGTCTCAACATCGACCTAAACTCCAGCCGAACTTATCGGCAAGATACCGGTCGCGCCGGCCCGCATCCTGCCATCCCTCATTTTTATGTCGCCGACGCAGGTGATGAATTTTACGAAAGATGCCTCCACACAAACAGCCATCAAATGTATCTTATTTTCAATGGAACTCAAGCAAACCACTCAGCCATATAGGAAATCCGGGGTCGGCGCCGTGGCGGCAAGCTGTTGCCGCCATGGTGCCGACTAACCGGCAAACAATTTTTACCGGACGGCCGTCTCCTGCTGGCTGCCCGATGGGATAGACTGGGGCGCAATGGCGAATACCAAAACAACCGGGCCTGCCGCGTGATGTCATTATTGCACGATATCGCCCATTTCTTCCGCTCGACCGTGCCGTTTCCATTGGTGCCGCCCTGGGGGCTGATCTGGTTGCTGCTGTTCGGCCTTCCCGT
>CAZNNJ010000030.1:0-3946 GCA_964574305.1 uncultured Rhodospirillales bacterium
AGGCCCGAGGGATTCCTTATCGGTTCCGGACGCGTCGAGTGGATTCCGCAGCGCCAGTGAGATTGTCCCCTGCTCCATAGCCAACTGCAGCGCCTTCGCCTGCCGGCTGTCCACCAGAAGCGTGACAGCCCGGCTGTCGTTGGCGCGGCTGTTCGTATCAAGCTTGTCGGTCACTCGCTGCGGTGAGACGACGGTCTGCTGCTCAATTGCAAGGACCTGCACGTTTTCCAGGATTGTCGTCATTAAATCCTCTTTTCATTCCAGGGTGGGCTAGCCAAAAAAAGTCGGTCGAGCCACGGTGGCTCTATATAGCAACTAGTTTGTACTGTAAATCCGGCGTAAACCAAAAAAGGTCCAGATTCCGTGCATTTCCGCCCTTTTCGTGACCGGTTCGACGCGCTCTGGGCTGATCAGCCCCTGAGTCGAGTCAATATAGTTTAAATCGAATAGTTTATAACATTTATGCTTAAATCTTTGTTCCCGACATAATTCGGCCACAATCCTTTCACACGCGATTCGCACTGCGACGCGCGAACGCCGTATCTAGGCGGCGAAGGTCTTGGCGTATATCGCGGGATCGAAACCGACCACCAAAGTGCCGTCCACATCCAGCACCGGCCGCTTGATCATCGACGGCTGGGCGACCATCAGCCGGATCGCCTTCGCCTCGTCGATTCCGGCCTTGTCTGCGTCGGGCAGGCCGCGAAAGGTGGTGCCGGCGCGGTTCAGCAGCTTCTCCCAGCCGACCGTGCGGGCCCAGCCCTTGAGCTGGGCGGCATCGATGCCCTGGGTCTTGTAGTCATGGAATGCGTAGCCGATGCCGGCCGTCTCCAGCCAGGTCCGTGCCTTTTTCATCGTGTCGCAGGCCTTGATGCCATAGATCGAGACGGTCTTTGCCATAGGTTTGTTCGACTCAGTGGTATGATGACGGCAGGTTACGGCACGCCGGCAATCCGGCAAAGGATGGAAGATGGGGGATTTCGCCGAGGTCATCGCTCTGGCAGCCGACAACAAGGGCGGCTTGGCGGCGCTGGAAAAGCTGCTCGCCGAGAGCCAATCCCGCACGCCGGCGGAAATCGCCGCCATCCCCGACAGCCGCCTGCTGTCGGAGATGAGCCGGCGCATCTTCCAGGCAGGCTTTTCCTGGAAGGTGGTCGACGATAAATGGCCGGCCTTCGAGGAACTGTTCGGCGGCTTCGACCCGCGCGTCTGCGCCGCCTTGCCCGAGGAACGGTTCGACGCGCTGCTCAAGGACGGGCGCATCATCCGCAACGCCGCCAAGATCCGCTCGATCGTCGCCAATGCAAGCTTCATCCTGGAACTGGCTTCCGAGGCGGGCAGCGCCGCGCGCCTGATCGCGGACTGGCCGGACAGCGACTATATCGGCCTGCTCGACCTGTTCGAGAAACGCGCCAGCCGGCTCTCCGGCCAGGCGGCGATGCGGTTTCTCCGTTCGATCGGCAAGCCCGCCTTCATCACCACCAACGCCGTCGTCACCGCGCTGATCCGCGAAGGCGTGCTGACCAGGGCCACCGTCGGCAAGCGCGACATGAAGACGATCCAGGACACGTTCAACGCCTGGTCCGCCGCCAGCGGCCGCGACCTCACCGAAATCAGCCGCATCCTGGCGATGAGCGTGGTCGAGGATGCGCCGATCAACCCGGCCTATCGGACGCACGGCCTGCGGTGACCGGTCGGGGTGCCGGGCGTGCCTCACACCTCCAGCGCCTAGAATCCGAACGATTGCTGCGCCGGGGGCGGCGGGGCGAGGCTGACGCCCTCCAGTTCCAGCATGCGGGCCTTGGCGGTCGCGCCGCCGGGGGCGGAAAAGCCGCCCAGCCTGCCGCCGGCGGCCAGCACCCGGTGGCAGGGGATGATCAGCGGCACCGGGTTTTTCGCCATCGCCTGGCCGACATCGCGCGCCGCCTCGGGCCCGGCGCCCAGCGCCTTCGCCAGGGTGCCATAGGTGGTGGTGCGGCCCCAACCGACCCGGCGCGCCGCGTCATAGATGCGGCGGAAGAAATCGTCCTGGCCCTCCAGGTCTAGCTCGACATCGGAGAAATCGATCGCCTCGCCGGCGAAATAACGCTTCGCCGCCTCGATCGTCCCGGCCACCTTGGCCGGCGGTGTGCTCGGCGTGGCATCGGGCGCGCGGCGCAGCATCAGATGCTCGGCAGCCTCGGCCGTGCGCGTCGGCAACTGGAACCGCGTGATGCCCACGCTGTTCCAGCCGATGCCGCAGAAGCCCAGGACGGTTTCGAAGATGGTGTACTGTGCTGTCCGGTTCATGGTCGTCTCCGAAAGCCGGGCCGCTAACCCTGTGGCCCCTGCCTCATGTGTGTTTCCATGCAGGAGAAGATAACCCGCCGCGCGGAACCGAAAATCCGTTCCTTGCCGCCGAATTCCCGGCGGTTCACGCGTTGAGCGGCCAGCGGCCCAGATGCTGGTGCCGGCCCTCGCCATAGACGCTGTAGACCAGGGCGAATTCGCGCACGGTCCAGCCGATCGGCTCGTCCAGGAAGGTCTCGTCGACGGCCCGCTTGTCATAGAGCAGGGTGATGTGCGGCGTGTAGGCGGCCGGCGCCTTGCCGTCATAGTCATTGGCCTGCAGCGCCGCGAGCAGCGCCTTCTGCAGCTGCGCGAAACCACCCTGCCCCTCGCCACAGCGCAGCACCAGCGGCTGGTTTCCGCCGGGCCGGCCGAAGCTCTGCAGCCGGTTGAAGGCGATGTCGAACGGCTTGGCCGCCACCGTTGCCGCGGCCTGCATCGCGCAGGAAACGTCGTAATCCAGCAGGGTGGCGTAATCGGCGATCGGCGTGGCCGTCACATGCAGCCGCGACGCCGGGATCAGCCGCCCCGACAGGCCGTGCCCGGCGCGCAGTTCCTTGGCCAAAGCCTCGATCCGCTCAGCGACCTCGGGTTCGGGCAGGATCGCGAAAAACAGGCTGTTGCTCCCCGCCTCCCGCGTCTTGGCCGGCCATTTCGGCCGCGGCGGCTCGAGATCCATCGTGAACTGCATCGCACTGCCCTGGGCGGAGGCGCCCTCCGCGAGTCTCGTTCGGCTGTCTGCGGTTATGTAGCATCATGGCGACCGCCTGTCGTGAATCCAGGTCAGTGAAAACCCGTGATTTCAACGCCAAGGCGCCAAGAGACACCAAGGGCGCTAAGAAGAAATCAGGCTTTATCTTGGCGTTCACCTTGGTGCCTTGGCGTCTTGGCGATTCAATTCCTGGATTCCCGCCTGCGCGGGAACGACGATAAGAGAGACGGTGGCGCGATAACGAATACCGCACCCCATGAGTCATCGCCCTCCCCTAATCCGGGAAGGCGACGGCTGCATTGATGGAGTGAAAACCCGCTTCACAAAGCCCCCCAGACCGCCATCGCCGGCGGGTCGGGTCCGTAATCCCGCAGATCGGGGCTGTCATAATGGACGCGGATGCGGCGGCCGTCGGGGCCGGTCTTGACCGTATAGGGGCGGTCGCCATTCTGGGGCGCGATCCAGGTATGGCCGAGTCTGGTCCTCACAACCACCGCCCAAACCACCCTGCCGCCCGCTCTGCCGCCGCCTCATGGAACGGCCGTCCCGGATAAAGCCCGAAATGGCCGCAGGGATAGATTTCCAGGTCCTTCGGCTTCTGTGCGCGGGCGAAGGCTTCGTGGACCTGGGAAACCGGGATGATGTCGTCATGCTCGGCGGCCAGGATCAGGAGGGGCTTGGCCATGAGGTCGATGAAGGCGGCGGGTTGGTATTCGGCCATGCGGGCGATGCTCTCCAGCGTCGTGTGGTTCACCCAGCCGGCCTCGGGCCCGGGGGCGGAGGTCGAAAACCAGTCGCCCGCCTCCTGGCCGGGGTAGACACAGGGCAGCCCCCCGGGCGCCACCATGGGGCTCCTGGCCCTGGGGCCGCCCGGATGCAGCCTGGCGGTCTGGGCCGGTCTCAAGC
>CAZNNJ010000030.1:3956-15396 GCA_964574305.1 uncultured Rhodospirillales bacterium
GCTCCGGGCCGGGGGGGCGAGTGCTGGGAACAGCGGGGGTGCCTTGGGTGGGGGAGGACACAGGGCAGCCCTTAGGGCGTGACGATGGGGTTCTGGCGGCTGGGGCGGCCGGCGTTGCGGCGGGTGAAGTCGTCGGCGAAGGCCTCGAGATAGGCGGCGAAGCCCGCCGCGCCGACGAAGCCGATCAGCGAGCGCACCACCGACAGGGCCGGCACCTGGGCGACGATCGCCTTGATGCGCGGGTCCAGCGCGCCCACGAACAGCGCATGGCCGCCGGAATAGGACGTGCCCCACAGCCCGATCCGCTTGGGGTCGATCCCGGGCTCGGTCACGATGAAATCGATCGCCGCGCGCAGGTCGTCATGCGGCTCCTGCGGGATGATGCGGCCACGCTCGGCGCCGTCGCTGTCGCCCAGGCAGCGATAGTCGAACAGCAGCACGGCGAAGCCGGCGGCGCTGAAGCGCTCGGCGAAGGGCGGCAGGCCCATATGGCGGGTGGCCGAGAAGCCGTGGCTCATGACGATGGCCGGGACAGTGCCCGTCACGCTCTCGGGCCGATAGAGCCAGCCGCGGCAGGTTGTGCCGGCGCTCAAGAATTCGATGTCGGTGCGCATCCCTGCTTCCTCCCCTTTTTGGGGTTATACGGCGGCGGGGGAGGTAGTGGATTGGCCGCACTTCCCGTGTGTAGGCATTCACCCTCACCCTGACCCTCTCCCATCATCAAGGGAGAGGGAATCTTGCTCATGTCCCTCCCCCTCGATGGGGGAGGCGAGGAGAGGGTGAAATGCTGGGGCAGATCATCCCAGAATCAAGAAACCCGCTTCAACCTCAGCGCCGACCAATCCGCGTCGATGGCGATCTGGCTCACCGTGTCCAGCCCCAGGGCGGGCGCGGCGGTGTGGATCACGTCGCGGCTGAGGTCGGCGGCGAGGGGGGAGGTGAGCTTGGGATACGCCACCCACAGGATGGCGTCCTTCCGCATTTTTCCCAGCAGCGGCGGCAGCTCGGCATCGAACCGGGCGCGGTCGGCGACGACCAGCAGCACGACATCGGCCTCTGCCGCGTCGGCGCGGGCGTCAGGCGCGCCGACGACGCTGTCCAGGCCGGCCGGGGCGGCGATCACGGCCAGGCGGCGGGCGCCCTTGACCTGCAGGCGCTCGGCGACGGGCTTGTCGGACATGGCGGGCTCCTTGTTCAGCCGGAGCATGAATTTATCCGCAGATTACGCAGATTAACGCAGATTAACGCAGATTAAATCCGAGTATAATCGCCCGCGGCAGCCGGCCGACCGCGCGCTACGCGGTCTTGCCCGGCGTCAGCACTTCGAAGGCGCGGTCCACTTCCGGGCTGGGGGCAAAATCTTCCATTTCGAAGATCTGGCGCACCTCCAGCACGTTGCCGGCATCGGCCGGGCAGCGGCAGGCCCAGGCGACGGCTTCTTCGCGCGTCTTGGTCTGCCAGATCCAATAGCCGCCGATGACCTCCTTGGTTTCGGCGAACGGGCCGTCGATCACCAAAGGCTTTCCAGCGGGGAATTCGATGCGCGCGCCTTTGGACGGCGGCTGCAGCCCGTCGCCCGCCAGCAGCACGTCGGCTTTGACCAGCGCCTCGTTGAATGCGGTCATGGCCGCGATGGCCTCGTTCGAGGGCATCGCGCCCGCCTCGTAGTCTTTCCGGTTGGGAATCATGAACACCATGAAACGCATCGCCGCGGTTCCTTCTGTCTCTGTCGGGCCGGGACCTTCCCTACCCTCTGCCGAAACGACGAACGAGTACGGACAAGGCCGACATCGGGGCAATTGTTTTTTTTCGACCGGCGATCGGGGCCGCGCCCTTGCTCCGCCGCGCGGCGCATGCGCTGATCGCGGCAAGCGGAGTCTGAGCGCAGCGAAGAGGTCACCCATGGACGCGGATTTCTGGCATCGGAAATGGGAGGCGAACGAGATCGGGTTTCACAACAGCGAGGCCCACCCGCTGCTCGTCGCCCATTTCGACGCGCTGGCCTTGCCGAAAGGGAGCCGCGTGTTCCTGCCGCTGTGCGGCAAGACGCGGGACATTCATTGGCTGCTGGCGAAGGGCTTGCGGGTCGCCGGGGCGGAGCTGAGCCCGATCGCGGTCGAGCAGCTGTTCGCGGAGCTGGGCGTTGCGCCCGACATCGCGACGGCCGGGGCGCTGCGCCGCTACGGCGACGGCGGCATCGACATCTTCGCCGGCGACATCTTCGCGCTCGACCGCGATATGCTCGGTCCGGTCGACGCGGTCTATGACCGGGCCGCGCTGGTCGCCCTGCCGGACGAGGTCCGCGGCCGGTATGCGGCGCACCTGATGGACATCACCGGCCGGGCGCCGCAGCTGCTGATCAGCTTCGACTATGACCAGAGCCTGCTCGACGGCCCGCCCTTTTCGGTCGACCGCGCGGAGGTGGCGCGGCACTACGCGCAGGGCTATGGGCTGACGCTGCTCGCCAGCCCCGATGTGCAGGGCGGGCTGAAGGGGAAGGTCGCGGCGAAGGAGGATGTCTGGCTGCTGAAGCGGGCCTGAGGGGACGCCGCGCCTCACCCGCGGCCTCGACGCTGCCGCGCCATCCATGTCCGAAAACCGCGAGACAAGACGCCGTCGAACCCCCATCTTCGCTGGCATGGATATCGATGACGATGCCTGCTACCGGGCGGTTCAAACGCGCGACGCCCGCTTCGACGGACGGTTTTTCACCGCGGTGAAGACGACCGGAATCTATTGCCGGCCGATCTGCCCGGCCCGCACGCCCAAGCGCCAAAACGTGGTTTTCTATCCCACGGCCGCGGCGGCGCAGGAGGCCGGCTTCCGGCCCTGCCTGCGCTGCCGGCCGGAAACCTCGCCCGACCTCGGCGCCTGGCGCGGCGTCTCCAACACCGTCTCCCGGGCCCTTGTCCTGATCGAGGCCGGTGCGCTCGACGAGGGCGACGTGGAGGCCCTGGCTGGACGGCTCGGCGTCGGCGAGCGCCAGCTGAGGCGCCTGTTCCGGCGGCATCTGGGCGCCTCGCCCGTCGCCGTCGCCCAGACGCGCCGGGTGCTGCTCGCCAAGCAGCTGATCCATGAGACGCGCCTGCCGATGACCGAGGTGGCGCTGGCGTCCGGCTTCGGCAGCGTGCGGCGCTTCAACGAGACCTTCCGCCAGCTCTACGACCGCCCGCCGATCGCGCTCCGCCGCTCGGCCCACGAGCCGGCCTCCGCCGCCGGCGCGGTCACGCTGAGGCTGCCCTACAAGCCGCCCTTTGACTGGGATGCGATCCTTGCCTTCCTGGCGCCGCGGGCCATTCCCGGCGTCGAGGTGGTGGAGGGCGGCGTCTATGCCCGCGCCATCGCCGTCGGCGGGGCCAAGGGCGCCTTCATCGCCCGGCCGGCCGAGGGCGACCGGCTGGCCGTGACCGTGCGCTTTCCCAAGCTGGAAGCCCTGCCGGCGATCATCGCCCGGATCAGGCGGCTGTTCGATCTTGCCGCCGACCCGGTGGCGATCGGCGAGCATCTGTCGAAGGACGCGCATCTGGCGCCGCTGGTCGCCGCGCGGCCCGGCCTGCGTGTGCCCGGCGCCTGGGACGGCTTCGAGGTCGGCGTGCGCGCCATCCTGGGCCAGCAGATAACCGTCGCCGCCGCGATCCGGATCGCCGGCAGGATCGCCGCCGAATATGGCGAGCCGCTGGACGAGCCGGTTCCGGGCTTTCCGGGCCTCACCCGCGTCTTCCCCACGGCCGAGGTCCTGGCCGTCGCCGACCTGTCGGGCCTGCCGATGCCGCGCGCCCGCTCGTCGTCCCTGTCCGGGCTGGCCGCCGCGGTCGCCGCCAATCCGCGCCTGTTCGGCCCCAGGGCCACGCTGGAAGAGGCGATCGCCACCTTGCGCCGTCTGCCGGGCGTCGGCGAATGGACCGCCCAGTACATCGCCATGCGTGAGCTGCGTGAACCCGACGCCTTCCCCGCCGCCGATATCGGCCTGATGCGGGCCATGGCGGACGCGGCCGGGGTCAGGCCCAGCGCCGCGGCGCTGACAGCCCGGGCCGAAGCCTGGCGGCCCTGGCGCGCCTACGCCGCCATCCACCTGTGGATTGCCGAGGGCGAGCGCCCGCCCGCCGTCAAGCGGCCAAAATCCAAGACCCGCACGACCTCGACCGAGGAGATCAGCCATGCCGACCGCGACGCCGCCTGAAGGCCTCGCCTTCGACCGCATTCCCACCCCCGCCGGCGAGGCCCTGGTCATGTGGGACCGGGATCTGCGGCTGCGCGTGTTCGATTGGGCCGGCTATGAGCCGCGCATGCGCCGCCTGCTCGCGCGCCACTACGGCCCGACCGAGCCGAAAAGCGCGGCCGCGCCCAAATCGCTGAAGGCCGCGCTCAGCGCTTATTTCGCAGGCGATCTCGCAAGCCTGGATACGATCGCATGCGCCACCGGCGGCACGCCGTTCCAGCGCACGGTCTGGGCCGCCCTGCGCGACATCCCGGCCGGCACGACGCTGAGCTATGGCAGGCTGGCCCAGCGCATCGGCGAGCCGGCGGCGGTGCGCGCGGTGGGGCTGGCCAACGGCGCCAACCCGATCGGCCTCGTCGTGCCCTGCCACCGCGTGATCGGAGCCGACGGATCGCTGACCGGCTACGGCGGCGGCATCGAGCGCAAGCGCTGGCTGCTGCGCCATGAGGGTGTCGCGGTTCAGTGACGGCTGGTGGGGAAGAGACGGTCAGGAAGGCACGAAAAGGGGTCAAAGACATTTCAGTCCACCGTCGCTACGCTGCCCGGCAAAGTCACTCCGGCCCAGGTTTTCCCTGACCGCTCGATTTCAGAGGAGGCGCAGCATGGACCGATTCACCGGCGGCTGCCTGTGCGGCAGCGTCCGGATCGTGGCGTCGGGACGCCCATACCGGGTCGGAATTTGTCATTGCCTCGACTGCCGCAAGCATCATGGGGCCCTGTTTCACGCTTCCGCGATCTTCCCTCAGGAAGCGGTGACGATCGATGGCGAAACCCGCGACTATGCCGGGCGGTTTTTCTGTCCCCGCTGCGGCTCGTCCCTTTTCGGGCGCAGCGCCGACGAAATCGAAGTGAACCTGGGATGCCTGGATGCCCCCGACCAGCTGATGCCGACCTACGAAAGCTGGATCGTCCGCCGCGAATCCTGGCTGCCGCCGTTTCCGCTGACGAGACGATACGACTACGATCGCGACCACGCGGGCCGTTTCGAGGAATAGGTCGCACGAACGGGGTTTCCGCGGGCCGACACCGCCGGCAAGTTTTTAACGGTTGAGGCCCAGGGCACGATGACTAAGATTGCACGGTCCGCCCGGCCATCGGCCGCTGTCACCAAACCGCAAAGGCTTCGGAGTATTCACTCGCGAAACAGGAGGCTGACACATGACTGACCAGGACCCGACCAAGACTCGCAGCTGGCTTGAGATCGAGCTCGAGGACGATATGGACGAGGAGATCGAGCAGGCGGTCGACGACGCCCGCTTGCCGCCTGAGCTGCGGGCCCTGCTCGAGCAGCATCAGAAGAGCACCATCGACCGCCATACCTATTTCTCTGAGCTGCTGCGCCTTCAGGGCGAACTGGTGAAGATGCAGGACTGGGTGCATTACAAGGGCCTCAAGATGGTGGTTCTGTTCGAGGGTCGCGACAGCGCCGGCAAGGGCGGCGCCATCAAGCGCGTCAGCCAGCGCGTCAATCCGCGCATCTGCCGCGTGGTGGCCCTGCCCGCCCCGACCGAGCGCGAGAAGACCCAGTGGTATTTCCAGCGCTATGTGCCGCACCTGCCGGCCGCCGGCGAGATCGTGCTGTTCGACCGCAGCTGGTACAACCGCGCGGGCGTCGAGCGCGTGATGGGTTTCGCCGACGAGAGCCAGGTGGAGGATTTCTTCAACGACGTGCCGGAGTTCGAGCGCATGATCGTGCGCTCCGGCATCATCCTGGTGAAATACTGGTTCTCCATCACCGACCAGGAGCAGCAGCTGCGCTTCCTGATGCGCATCCACGACCCCATCAAGCAGTGGAAGCTCTCGCCCATGGACCTGCAGTCCCGCGTGCGCTGGGAGCAGTACACCCAGGCCAAGGAAGAGATGTTCGCGCGCACCAGCATTCCCGAGGCGCCCTGGCACATCGTCCAGGGCAACGACAAGAAGCGGGCGCGCCTCAACCTGATCTCGCACCTGCTGTCGGTCGTCCCTTACGAGGACGTGCCGCACGAACCCATCGCCTTGCCGGACCGGGTCTTCAACCCGAACTACGAGCGCCACGTGCTGCCGCCCGAACTTTTCGTGCCCCAGCGCTATTGAGGCGCGGGGGCCCCGGAATCTAAGAGGATTGTGATCGCCGGAAGATGACACGCGCACCCGTCATGACCGCAACCTGCTCATGCGGGGCCGTCGAACTCAAGGCGTCCGGCACGCCGATCGCCAGCGCTGTCTGCTATTGCGAAGACTGCCAGAAGGGGGCCGACCAGATCGAAACCCTGCCGAACGCCGGCGCCGTGCGCGATCCCGATGGCGGCACCGCATACATCCTCTACCGAAAAGACCGCATCGAATGTTCCAAAGGCGCTGAATTGCTGAGGGGCTACAAGCTCAAGGAAAGCTCGGTCACGAACAGGGTTGTCGCCACCTGCTGCAATTCTGCGGTGTTCATGAACTTTGACAGAGGTCCGCACTGGGTTTCGGCATACAGGGCGCGATTTCGCGGAGAACTCCCGCCACTGCAGGCGCGAATTTGCACGAAGTCCAAGCCAGAGGGCGCTGTGCTTCCCGACGACGTGCCGAGCTACCGGGGCTATCCCCCGGGGTTCGTGGTCAAGCTTCTCGTATCGCGCGTGGCGATGTTGCTGGGGCGATAAACCGGACTCGCCTGATCGAGATTTCACGTCGCCAGGTTGATGATGAGGGGCGCAACAGCCCGGGAACCCTACGGGAACCGGGACAATCTTACTCTGACCCCGATTCCTGCGGTCCTTCTGGGAGCCTTGCCCGGCCGGCTTCGGCCAGGGCGCGCAGGAGATTGGGCGTCGACCATGTCGCGACGCCCGTTCCGGCGAAGTCGCGATCCGTGCTCCAGATATCGCCATCGACGCTCCAGGCCAGCGCCAAGACGTGAGCGTCCCTGATCGAGCCATTACGACTCGGCGTTGAATCTCGCAATGCTGCTTCGGCTTGCGGAAGGACTGTTGAAAGCGCGGCGACAGGTACGACCGCGACCTCGCGGAGCAGTAGATCTAGCGTTGGCAGGAGTTCGGGACGTCTCATGCCAAGCTCGATGCGCCGGCGCGCTTCTTCAGCGACCCGACTGGTCGTGACCAGCGCTGCAACGCGGGCCGCCAGCACGATCACACCGGAACTTCGCCCGCGAGCGGCCGCGATCAGCACGTTGGCGTCGAGCACCAGCGTCGATGATGGCGCTTTCACCCGTCAGCTGTTCTCGGCCAGGAAAGCGCGAACAGCCTCGATCGACCAATCGGTGGGATCGACCTCCCCGAACGGCGCCAGCGCGGCATCGTCCGCGGCGTGATCACGCCCTTTGGCCAGAGCCTCCGCCTGCGCCAGCGTCGCCGCCAGCCGGCGGAGATCGGCCTTCTTCAGCGGCACCAGCAACCCGATCGTCCGGTCCCCGGACTTCACCGCCGTCGGACCAGGCAGGGCACTGATCGTCTCGCCGGATATCTTCTGCAGATCGCGGATGCTGAGGTGATTCATGGGGTTTACATATGGCTGTATGTAGAGGAGCGCAAGGGGTGCCTTATCATCGCTCCCATGCCGTAGGCGCGGCGGGCGATTGAGTAACTGTCACTGCAATTTTGCTTGCCGGACGCGCTGAGGCAGTGACGGCGCGTTGGTATCGATCAAGCCTGGGCTGGGATTCTTAAGCCTGACGCGCTATATGACCATCTACATGGTCAGGAGCGAGTCATGAGCGCGATCAATCTGGCAGACGCCAAGGCACATTTAAGCGAGCTTGTCGACCGGGTCGAAGCCGGGGATTCGATCGATATCACCCGGCGCGGCAAGCCGGTCGCGCGCCTTACGGCCGTGGCGAGGCCGCGCAAGCGGATCGATGCGGCCCTGCTCCAGTCCCTGACGGCGACCATGCCGCCGCAGTCCCAGGGCGCCGCCGATCTGGTGCGGTCGATGCGGGATAGCGATCGCTACTGATGCCTTATCTCGACACGTCGCTGGTGGTCGCGGCGCTTTCCAACGAAGCGATGACGCCCCGCGTTCAAGCCTGGCTGGGAAGCCAGGATCCTGCGCAACTGTTGATCAGCGACTGGACCATCACCGAGATGTCCTCCGCCATGGCGATCAAGCTGCGGACCGGTCAGATCGACCTTGAGCAGCGGGCGGCGGCGCTCGCCATGTTCAACAGGCTGGTCGCCGAGAGTCTCACCGTGCTGCCGGTGACCGGCGGCCATTTCCGGGCGGCGGCGAAGTTCGCCGACCAGCACATGCACGGCCTTCGCGCCGGCGACGCGCTGCACCTCGCGACGGCGTCCGAGCATGGCGCCACGCTGTACACGCTCGACCAGCGGCTCGCCGAGGCGGGTCCGGCGCTCGGCGTGCCGACGCAATTGCTGGTATGACCGACGCCCAGCCCCCTGCCGCGATCGGGCGACCGCTCGCAGGTGGTAATGGTGGGCTTGCGCATTGTCTTCCTCCGCGTTGTTCCTGGTCCGAGGACGAACGGCCGGCGCGCCGCCCGACAGGCGTTCGGAATTTTTCCCTCGGTTCGGTCCAGGATCGCCTCGACGATCAGCGGGGTGGTACAAGGGGGCATGACGCATAAAGGTCTGCCGATCCACGCCTTCGAGTCCCGGGAAGACTGGTTGCTGTGGCTTGCCGAGAACGGCTGGTCGTCCAAGGGAATCTGGCTCAAATTCTACAAGAAGGGTTCCGGACACCCCACGGTGAGCAGGGCCGAGGCGATCGAGGCTGCTCTGATCCATGGCTGGATCGACGGCCAGCTCGACCGTTTCGACGACATTGCCTGGCTGGTCCGCTTCACCCCGCGCAAATCGAACGGCAAATGGTCCGAGATCAACCGGAAGACGGCCGAGCGCCTGATCGAAGCCGGGACGATGGCTGCAGCCGGCCTGGCCGAGGTCGAACGCGCCAGGGCGGACGGGCGCTGGGATGCAGCCTATGCCCCGCAGAGCCAGGCCGGCATCCCCGAAGACCTAGCCGCCGCGCTCGACGCCACCCCCAAGGCCAAGGCTTTCTTCGAGACGCTGACCGGCGCCAATCGCTACGCAATTCTCTATCGCACCCACAACGCCAAGACGCCTGAGACCCGCAAGGCCCGGATCGAGAAATTCATCGCGATGCTGGAGCGTGGCGAGGTGATCCATCCGAAGAAGGGCTAGCACTGACGCTCCAGCGGCAATTCCCCCGCCGCCAGCGTCCAGGGATGCTGTCGCTCCTCATAGACCGAGACGTAAGGCGGCGGAAAACTCGGATCGGCGAACGCGCCGACCGCCACGGTAATGAAGCCGGGTATCCCGGCGGCCTCCCAGTACACCGTCGCGCCGCACACCGGGCAGAAACGGAACGCGGCCGACCCACCGCTGTCACCGCGCCGCGTCCACTGCGTCGCTCGGCCCGCGATGGTCACGCGCTCGCGCGGAAAGCGCGCCTGCACGGCGAAGACGCTGCCGGTGCGCTTCTGGCATTCCAGGCAATGGCAGATGGAAACACGAACCGGCTCACCCTCGCAGGTGACGTGAAGCTGTCCGCAGCTACAGGATGCTGTTCTGCCGGTCATCGGCGCACCTCGAAATCAGCCCTCGGGGACAGGCAGGCTATGCCACCCGCTCGGCCGCGCCCAGCCCCCTTTGCGCGCAAGGGGGGGGGGGCGAGCCTTGCCCCTTATTTCGTTATCTCGATCAGCTCGATATCCTTTTTTAAAAGCCGATTCACCAGCGCGCTCAGGGAAGTTCCCTGGGCAGCGGCGCGCTCGGAGAGATAGGTTAGGATTTCCGGTTCCAGATGAACCGGTGGCACGAGGATCGCCTTGTCGGCAAAAAACTTGCCGCGTTCGCCTTTCGAGAAATCGTATTCGTCTTTCATGACTAATCTCTCTGCCGATACTGAGTGGCCTCTCCTCGGGTCGGCCGGCGTGCCGAGATGATGCGGATGGCGGCCACGTCGGCGTCGATCTCAACATGTGTATGGACTACCAGCAAGAGCTTCGGGCCGGTCGCCTCGCCAACGGTTACCCAGCGATCCTCGTCGTCGCTATGGTCCCCATCGAAGATGGCGAGCGCAGCGGGATCGAGAAACACCGTCATCGCGTCTTCGAATGAAACACCGTGCTTGATATGTTGTTTTCCGCTTTGCGTGGGTCCCAATCGAAGACGAACTGCACTTATCCCGCTCCTACTCCCACTCGATCGTCCCCGGCGGCTTGCTCGTGATGTCGTAAGTCACCCGATTAATCCCCCGCACCTCGTTGATGATGCGCGTGGCGACCAGCCCCAGAAACTCATGCGGGAACGGATAGAAATCCGCCGTCATCCCGTCGGTGGAGGTCACCGCCCTTAACGCACAGGCCTGGTCGTAGGACCGCCCATCCCCCATCACGCCCACGGTCCGCACCGGCAGCAGCACGGCGAAGGCTTGCCAGATGGCGTCGTAGAGGCCGTGGTTGCGGATTTCTTCCAGGAAGATGGTGTCGACCTTGCGCAGCAGCTCCAGCTTTTCGGCGGTGATGTCGCCGGGGATGCGGATGGCGAGGCCGGGGCCGGGGAAGGGGTGGCGGCCGACGAAATGTTCCGGCAGGCCGAGTTCGCGGCCGAGCGCGCGGACCTCGTCCTTGAACAGCTCACGCAGCGGTTCGACCAGCTTCATCCGCATATGGGCGGGCAGGCCGCCGACATTATGGTGGCTCTTGATCGTGACCGAGGGGCCGCCGGTGAAGCTGACGCTTTCGATCACGTCGGGATAGAGCGTGCCCTGGGCCAGGAAATCGGCCCCGCCGATGGCCTTGGCTTCGTGCTCGAACACCTCGATGAAGGTGGCGCCGATGGCCTTGCGCTTGGCCTCCGGGTCGGTCAGCCCGGCGAGCGCGCCGAGGAACTTGTCGGCCGAGGAAGAGTGGATCAGCGGGATGTTGAACTGGTCGCGGAACAGGCGGACCACCTCCTCCGCCTCGCCGGCGCGCAGCAGGCCGTTATCGACGAAGATGCAGGTCAGCTGGTCGCCGATCGCCTCGTGCAGCAGCACGGCGGTCACCGCGCTGTCGACGCCCCCCGACAGGCCGCAGATCACGCGCGCGTCGCCTACCTGGGCGCGGACGCGGGCGACCGATTCCTCGCGGAAGGCGGCCATGGTCCAGGCACCGTCGCAGCCGCAGACATCATGGGTGAAGCGGCGGATCAGCGCCGCGCCATGGGGGGTATGCACCACCCCCGGATTGAACGACAGCCACGAATAGCGGCCCCC
>CAZNNJ010000030.1:15406-17445 GCA_964574305.1 uncultured Rhodospirillales bacterium
CTTTCCAGCAGGCGCCCGCCCTCCGGCGTGTGCACCACCTCGGGATGGAACATCAGCCCGTAATAGCGGCGCGCGTCGTCGGCGATGATGGCGAAGGGCGCGCCCTCGCTGGTGCCGATGGTGCGGAAGCCGGGGGGCAGCTGGGTGACGCGGTCGCCGTGGCTCATCCACACCTGCTGCCGGCCACCAACGGACCAGTCGCCGACGGTCAGCGCGCAGGGCTCCTTGATGTCGACGAAGGCGCGGCCGAATTCGCGGGTGTCGCCGATGGAGACGGTGCCGCCCAGCTCCTGGCACATGGTCTGCTGGCCATAGCAGATGCCCAGCACCGGCAGGCCGAGATCGAACACACCCTTGGCCGGGGCGGGCGATCCGGCATCGATCACGCTGGCGGGGCCGCCCGACAGGATGATGCCCTTGGCGCCGAATTCCCTGATCCGGTCGATGGAGGCTGAGAAGGGGATGATCTCGCAATAGACGCCGCTTTCGCGGACGCGGCGGGCGATCAGTTGCGTGAGCTGCGACCCGAAATCCAGGATCAGGATACGGTCGTGGTGGGCCTGGCCATGGTCAGCTGGGGGGGGAGCGTTGGGTTCCATTTCCCTTGTTACATCAGGCGCGGGTGATTCGGGAAGATGGGCCGCGAATAGGTGCTATTCCGGCCGATGCTATTCCCGCCAACACTATTCGCGGCTGCGCGGCGTCACCCCGAACAGCGTCTGGATGTCGCGCCAGCCGAGCGCGACCTCTTCCACCGCCTCGCCGAAGAAGGGCTTGCGTGCCCTGAGCAGCACCTCCCCGCCCAGATGCTGATAGAAGCCGATGGCCGGCCGGTTGGTGGCCAGCGCCCAAACCAGCGCCGACGTCACGCCGCGCGCCTTGAGCACCCGCGCCAGCGCTGCCATCAGCTTGGTGCCGAGCCCATAGCCCTGGAAGCCCGGCAACAGATAGATCAGATAGACCTCGCCCTCATAGGGGTGCAGGGCCGGATCGCGCCCGCCCCGGCGCCGGCCGGCGACGCCGAAGCCGACGATGCCCACCTCCCGCGCCTCCAGCACCAGCGTGATCGCGCGGTCATCGACCCGCTCCAGCGCGTGGCGCCAGTGCCTTGCGTCCCAGGTGCTCTCCACTCGGGCCAGCGACTCCGCCGAAAGCTGCCGCGCATAGGTGGCGCGCCAGGATATCGCCTGAACCCTGGCAATCTCCTCGGCATCGGCCGGCCCGGCGGGACGGATGAAAATCTCCATGGCGTATATTTTCGCCGGCCGGTCGATTTTCCAAGGGGGTGGCAGCGCCACCTGCATGAAATGACCTCGCCCCTGCGGGGAGAGGTCGACGACGAAGTCGGCGGGTGAGGGGGTGATGCCGTTAGGTCGGAGCCGCCCTGAAGGCTCGCTGCGCTCGCCGCCCCTCACCCGGATCGCTACGCGACCCGACCTCTCCCCGCTGGGGCGAGGTTAAGAAAGGCGCCCGATAAGATTATTCAACTTTCCGTTCGAACACCGCGGCGAAGAAGCCGTCGGTGTCGTGGGTCGCCGGGGTCAGGCGCAGGTAGGGCGTCGTCGGGACGTCGGGCCCGCCCGCCGGCCATTCCGCCTCACGCCAGACATCGGCGGCGGACACCTGCACGAAATCCGGGTTGGCTGCCAGGAACGCCTCGGCGTGGTCCTCGTTTTCGGCCGGCAGCATCGAGCAGGTGGCATAGATCAGGCGGCCGCCCGGCTTTACCAGGCGGGACGCGCTTTGCAGCAGGCGGCCCTGGAGGGGGATGAGGTCGGCGAGGCCGGGGCCGAGCGAGCGCCAGCGCTGGTCGGGGTTGCGGCGCCAAGTGCCGGTGCCGCTGCACGGGGCGTCGACCAGCACGCGGTCGAACCGGCCCTTGTGCCGCTTGATCCAGGGATCGGTCTCGCCGGTGATCGGGTGGGTCTGGATATTGTGAACGCCTGCCCGGCGGAACCGTTCCTTGGCACGGTTCAGCCGGTTGGCCAGCACGTCGCTGGCGATCACCCGGCCCTTGCCCTGCATCGCGGCGGCCATGG
>CAZNNJ010000031.1:0-11055 GCA_964574305.1 uncultured Rhodospirillales bacterium
TTGCCGTGCCGCCGGAGAAAATCTGGAAGGTGCCGCCGCTGACGATTGTCCCCGTCGCCGTGCCGGAACCGAGATTGAATTCCTGGCCGGCGACGGTGGTGCTGATCCAGGCGCCATTGCCGCCGACCGCTTTGTCGTTGTCGCCGCTGAGGATCATCGTGCCGCTCGCGGTGGCGCCGCTGGCGAGGAACATGGAACCGCCGCTGCTGATGATGGTTCCGATGACCGTGCCGCCGGAGGCGACGGTTTGAAGGCCGCCGCTGTTGATGAAGGCGCTGACCGCCGAGCCGCCGGATTGGATGACCTGCTTGCCGCTGACGGTGGTGCTCTGGGCCAGGCCGCCATGGACCGTCTCGGTGCCGTTGTGCAGGACAGTCGCGCCGCTGTCGATACCGCCGGACGAGAGGATGAACAGGCCTTCGCCGCCGATCACCGCCCCGCTGACGATGCCGCCGCTCGAGGCGATCAGGGTCCCGGCGGCGCTTATATGCTCGAAACGGGCACTGCCCAGGATGGTTTCGCTGCCCTGGTTGGTCACCGTGCCGCTGACGGAAAGCCCGCCGGCCGAGACGATGTCGGTGCCGCCGCCGTTGACGACCGTGCCGGTGGCGGTTCCGCCGGAAAACACATAGCCCCGGCCGTTGGAATTGATATTCGTCGCGCTCGCCACGCCGCTGGACAGCACCTCGATCGCGCCGCCGTTCTGGATGGTCGCGGAGACCGCCTTGCCACCGGAGGCGACGGCAAGGATCACGCCAGTTTGAATGAGTAGGGAGGAGCTGGTCTGCCCCGAGATAATGCTGCTGATGAAAACTTCGCCCATGTCCCAGGTCCCTCTGCCGCCTGCCGTGACGCTGCCGCTTTCGCGGTTCTGAGTTAGCATATACTTGCAATATTAATAAAATTATACGGAAAGTCCAATGATATGGTGGCTAAAATCGAAGAAGATTAGGCTACACAGTCTGATATGTTATATTATATTGGGTGATGGCGGCCTCGATTTCCGGGCATGACAAGCAAAGCAGTCCGGCCCGACCCTTAGGGAGGCGCTATCCTTCCTTGGCGATCACGTCGTGATGCGCGGCCGCGGCCGACATATAAGTCACCGCCGTGCCCGCGCCAGCGGAGGTGAGCGTGAAGCCGCCGGCGACATACTGGCCGAACAGGGTTATGGCGGTCGTCAGGTTTCCGTCAGTGATGGTCAGCGTCCCGCTCGCTTGGCTCGCCGCCTCGGTGAATTTCAGCGTCTCGCTGGTGGTGAAGGCGAAATTCGCGAGCGCCAGCGTGTCGCCTTGGGCGAAGCCGGAGATCGAGAGCCGAACCGGGCTCGCCGCTGCGATCGAAAGCTTGCCGCCGGCGCCGATGAAGGTTTCGATCCCGGCGACCGAGCCGCCGGAAAAGACGCTCAGCGTCCCGCCGGCGATTTTTGTCGATGCGGCCGTGCCGCCCGACGCCACGCGCACGCTGCCGCCCGACGACACCATGGCGGCGACCGATCTGCCGCCGGACAAGATCGCCAGCACTCCGCCGGAGCTTATGGTCGTGCCGGTTCCAACGCCGCCCGACTCTACGATCTCGACCGCGCTCTTGACCACGCCGGAGGCGGCGCCTCTGAGCCGGCCGCCGCGGGTCGCTCCGCCACCGCCGTTGGTTCCGACCAGCAGGCGGCCGCCGCCCGATACGGTCGTCGCGAAGGCGGCCGCGCCGCTCTGAACATCGACGGTTGCGCCGCTGCGGACGACCAGGCCGCCGACATCGGTGCCCTGGGTCAGGATTGCCGTGCCGCCGGAGCCGATCCTGAGCGCCGTCGCCGATCCGCCGTCGAAATAGAGCCTCCCGCCCGACAGCACCGCCGTGCCGCTGGCGATGCCGCCGGCCGACAGGAGCTCCATGCCGCCGCTGGAGATAACGGCGGCGACCGTCTTGCCGCCCTTGACGTCGAGCGAACCGCCGCTGCCGACCCGCGCCGCGCTCGCCACGCCGCCAGACCGAACGAACTCGCTGCCGCCAAGCAGCATCACGCCGCTCGCCAAGCCGCCGCCGAGGATGAATTCCTGGCCGCCGCTGATCGTTGAAGCGCTGACGGCGGCGCCCGAGCTGACGGTATCGACACCCCCGCTCAAGATGAAGATGCCGCTTGCAGTGCCCAGAACGTTGAGGAGGCCGCCGCTGCTGACGGTGGTGAGCGAGGCGGAGCCGCCGGAAGAGACGATCAGCGTGCCACCCCCGATGATCGTCGTGAACTGGGCGTTGCCGCCGGAGCCGATCACCTCCGTGCCGCCGTTCTGTATGATTGTCCTGGCGACGGAGCCGAAACCGGATACCACGCCGCCGTTTTCCACGATACCGCCAGTGTCGCTGCCGCCCAGGGAGACCGTCAGGGAGCCGCCGATTCCGCCGCCGACCTCGGCGCCGCCTGACTGGATGACTTCCTGCGCGCCCGTCTCCACCTGCGTCCCCGACGCCATGCCGAACGCTTCCACGGTCTCGCCGGCGCCGCCGACAAGGATCACATCCTTTGCCGTGGCGCCTGACAGCACCAAGAGCGTGACGCCATTGGCGAGCAGCGGGTTGACGGCTGTGGTACCGGGCGCGATCTTGATCGTCGCCCCGCTGGCGACCGTCTCTCCGCTGATCGTGCCGCCGGCATAAACCAGCGTGGCGCCGGAATCGATCGTCGCCCCGATGAGGCTCGCACCGGACGAAACGACCAGCGTGAGACCGGCCGATACTTCGCTGCCGCTCATCGTGACACCGAAGCCAAGGCCCTCGATGCTGCCGCTGCTGAAGGTCGCGCTGATGATCGTTCCGCCAGCATAGACCAGCTCGCCGCCCGACAGAACCGCGACACTGCTCGCCGTGCCGCCCGACGACACGGCTTCGAACCCGCCGCTCGAGATCGTCGTGCCGCTGTTCGTCGCGCCGGAATCGACAATTTCAGCGCCGCCGCTGCCAAGCGTCGTCGCGCTGGCCAGTGCGCCGCTCGTCAACAGCAGCCTGCCGCCGTCCGTGAGGGTCGAGCTCACGATGGTGCCGGCAACCGTCTCGTTGCCGCTTTGCGTTACCACCGTGCCGCTGGCTGCGCCGCCGGCCTGGACCTGCTGAACCCCGCCACTCAAGACCGTGTCGACGGCCAGCCCCCCGGAAGAGATGACCTGGCCACCGGACTGAGCCGCCATTGTCGCGCTGGCGACACCGCCGGATGAAATGATCTGAATCCCACCGGCGCCGAGCGACGTGCTGACGGTTACGCCGCCGGACGAGATGGTTTCGCTGCTGAACCGGCTGATGACCGAGAAGCTGGTCGTGCCGCCCGACGAGACGACCTCATGGGAGGCTGGGTTGAAAACTGTGCTGACCAACGCGCCACCGTTGGAAACGATCACCGTGACGCCGTTTCCGATCTGCTGTCCGCTGAGCGCCGCGCCGGATTCGACGGTTTCGCTCCCGCCGCTGGAGAGGGTCGTGCCGGTCAGCGTGCCGCCGTAATAGAGCAGCTGACCGCCCGACAGCACGGTCGCGCCGCTGACGGTTCCGGTGCTGAGTGTGAGGAGGCCGCCATTGCTGACGATCGTGCCGATGGATACGCCGCTCGATACGACAGTCTCGGAACCGCCGCTGCTGACGACGGTGCCGACCGCCGTGCCGCCGGTTGTGACAGTCTCGGCGCCGCCACTGTCCACCGTCGTGCCGCTGGCGGTGCCTCCCGCGCCAACGAGTTGCGTGCCGCCGCTGACGACCGTGCCGATGGCGAAGGCCGCGAATTGCGATATGAGGCCGACATCCTGATCGCCGCCGCTGATGATGGTGCCGACCGCCGAACCGCTGAGCACAGTCTCACTGCCGGCCTGGATGATGGTTCCGGTGGTCATTCCGCCCAAAATATTGAGCGCCCCGCCTTCGACGATCACGCTGCTTGCGATCCCACCGCTGGAGACGGCCACGAAACCTTGTCCGAGTTGAGTACCGGTAGTCGTGCCGCCGGACTTGACGATCTCGGTCCCGGAGTTGTTGACGACAGCGTCGATGCTGCTGCCGCCGGTCAGCACGGCGCTGCCGCCGGCCAGCTGTCCGCCGGACATCGCGCCGCCCGACAGGACCAGGAGGCCGCCGCCGCTGAGCACGGTTGCGCCGTCGGCGTTGCCGCCCGACGAGACCGTCGCTAGGGCGCTGGCGTCGACGGTCATGCCGTTGGCAATGCCCAGCGAGGTGATGTTCGCGGTCCCTCCGCCGGAAAGGGTTGTCCCGAAGTCGGTGCCACCGGAAATGATGTCGATCTCGCCGCCGGCTTCCACGCTTGTGGCCGAATCGGTGCCTTTGACGATCAGCTTTCCGCCGGACCCAACGATCGCGCTTGCCGCGGAGCCGCGTGATCCGACGGACGCGACACCGCCATTGCCGACGGTGGTGAAGTTGGCGATGCCTCCGGAGGAGATGCTCTGAAAACCGCTGCTGAGCACCGACGTGCCATCGGCCGTGCCTCCGCTCGTGACGATCTGGGTGCCGCCGCTGCTGAGCGTCGTGCCGCTCGCCGCGCCGTTCGCGAAGATGATTTCGAAACCGGCGCCGAGCACTGTCGTATTGCTGGCAGTGCTAGCCGATATGAATGCGATACCGCCATTCACGAGGGCGGATGTGAGCGAGCCGCCATGGCGGACGATCTCGAAGCCGCCTTTGCTGATGGTGGTGAAGCTTGCCGACCCGCCGGAGATTATTTGCTGGCCCGCGGCGAGCACCATTGCGCTGACCGAGCTGCCGCCGCTGGAGATGGTCTCCATCCCGCCGGCTTCGATGTCGCCGAGGCTAGCGATGCCGCCGGCAAGGATAAAATCCTGGCCGCCGACGCCGACGGTGGTGCTGACGACCGTGCCGCCGGACAGGACGAAAACCTGGTCGCCCGGGCCCAAAACCAGCGAGCTGCTTGTTTCACCCATCGTGACAGAGGTGATCGTCATCAGCAGGTCCTTCGGTTGGCTTGCGTCGTTTCGCTGAAATCAAAACCTGCTGGGAATATTCCGCAATTTCACAAACTATTAAAGTTATAACATAGCGGAATAAGTATATTTATTTAAAATTATTCAAACTCACCAGGAGGCTACAATTTACATGAAATATTTGTTCCATGTTGGCGCCGACGCCGCGCCCGTCAAGGCGCTTGCATTCGCGTTGCCGGAATGGTCTCGTTTGGAAAACGATATGCAGGGGTGTCATGCGGGGGAAATTGCTGGTGGCGCTGTTTTTCAGCCTGGCGGTTCCGGCCGCGGCGGCCCCATCGGTTGACGATGGCGCCGCCCTGTTCGCCGCCCGCTGCGCCGGCTGCCACGACCACCCGACCGGGCGCGTTCCGCCACATTTCGTGCTGATCCATCTGGGCCCCGACCGGGTTTATCGCGCGATGAAGAACGGCCCGATGCGGCAGCAGGCGGCGGGCCTGTCCGAAACCGATATGGCGGCGCTGGTCTTCTACCTGACCCACCAGGCGGCAGGCGCGTCCGCGCGCGATCCGGCCGCCAATCCCTGCGCGAAGCCCGGCGGCCCGATCGATCTCTTGGCGCCCGGCTGGAACGGCTGGGGCAAGGACCCCGAGAACACGCGCTTCCAGCCCGATCCGGGTCTTGCCGCGGCCGACGTACCCAGGCTCAGGCTCAAATGGGCCTTCGCCTATCCCGGCAGCCAGGCGGTCGGCCTGCCGGTGGCGGTCGGCGACCGGCTGTTCGTCAGCGCCGTCGACGGCCATGTCTTTTCGCTGGATGCCAGGACAGGCTGCACCTATTGGAATTTCGAGGCGCAGTCCTCGGTCAAGGGCGCCATCGCGGTCGGAGCCGCCGGGGCAGGGACCACGGCCCTGTTCTTCGGCGACATGACCGGCACGGTCTATGCCGTCGATGCGATGAGCGGGAAGCAGCTCTGGACCGTGAAGCCGGAGGATCACCCGCTGGCGCAGATCAGGGGCACGCCCAAGCTGTTCGAAGGGCGGCTCTATGTACCCGTCTCATCGGGCGAGGAGGATGCCAGCGCCGACGCCGCCTATCCCTGCTGCAATTTCCGCGGCAGCCTGAACGCGCTCGACCCCGCGACCGGCAAGACGATCTGGAAAAGCTACACCATCGCCGAGACGCCGCATCCGGCCGGCAAGAACTCGGCCGGCACGCCGATTCAGGGGCCGGCGGGCGCCGCGATCTGGGGTTCGCCCACCATCGACGCCAAGCGGCGGCGGATCTATGTCGGCACCGGCAATTCCTACAGCACAGTCGAAACCAATGCGACCGACGCGGTGATGGCCTTCGACCTCGATACCGGCAAGCAGCTCTGGGTCACCCAGGCGACTGCGGGCGACGTCTGGGTCATGTGCATGAAGGAAGGGGTCGGCAACTGCCCGCCCAAGATCGGCCCCGATTTCGACTTCGGCAGCTCGACGATCCTGCGCACGCTGGCGGATGGGCGGCAGGTGGTCATGGCCGGCCAGAAGTCCGGCATGGTCTATGCCTTCGATCCCGATCATGACGGCAAGATACTCTGGCAGGTGAAGGCCGGGCTTGGCGGCGCCTTCGGCGGCATCGAGCACGGCATGGCGGCGGCGGGCGACCGGCTGTTCGTCGCCGTCTCCGACTTCACGCCCACCACGCTGGTTCCTGCCGACCAGCTCGTCCCGCACAAGGCAGGCGGGATCATGGCGCTGGATGCCGCGACCGGCAAAAGCCTGTGGCACACACCGGCGCCCGACCCGGTGGTTTGCGCCTGGGGCAAGGACAGCTGCTCCGCCGCCCAGGCCGCCTCGATCAGCGTCATTCCGGGCGTTGTCTTCTCGGGCTCCCTCGACGGACATCTGCGCGCCTACGCCACCGACAGCGGCAAGACGGTCTGGGACTTTGACGCCGGCCATGATTTCGACGCGGTCAATGGCGGCAAGGCCCATGGCGGCGCGATCTCCGGCTACGGCCAGACCATCGCCGGCGGCATGGTCTATCTCAATACCGGCGGCGGCTATTTCGGTCCGCCCGCCGCCGCGCTGCTCGCTTTCGGTATCGAGAATTAGAGCCGATTGCGCGTCGTTCAACTCTCTTTCACGATCAGGTCCGTGTGCGCGGCGGTGGCCGTGACCACAGTGCCGGATACGGTAAAGACGCCGGACATGTAGACAGTCCCGCCTGGCGTGCCGGTAAGCTCGCTCCCCGAAACAGTCATGTTGGTTGCGGAGTCGAACCAAGTAGTGTCGACAGTCAGGACTTCGTGGGCGGACAAAACGATCATCGAACGGCTCCTCTCATCTCGAGGGCGCGTTCCGGCGGTCGCCAGCTCTCGCGGTCCTGCGATCGAACTTGCTGAATCCACGCCTACGTTTGACTGAAAATCAGGCGCGGCCAGTAAAATTGGGGCTGGTTATCAATTAAACCATCGTCCGGCCGTATTTTTTTCTTCGGTTAAACCGGGCACTGACGACTTTCGCCCCCCGCCACCGTGCGATCTATCGATGACAAACGGGCGCAGGCCTGGGCATACTCCTGCCTGTATGGACATGCTTTTCGGGACCGGACCAGGATGCCCCCAGCGCTAGAAGCGACCGCCGGCTTCGGTGTTACCGCGCGGCAGGCGCGGCACTGGGGCTGGATCCTGACCCTTGCCGGCGCGGCCTCGGTGATCCTGCTGCCCGCCCTGTGGAACGGCTTCCCGTTCATGTTCTACGATTCCGGCGCCTTCATCGACCTCGCCATGCGGGGCGGCTTCCTGCCTGAGCGGTCGGCGATCTATGGCGCCTTCCTGGCCGCCTTCCGGCCCGGCTTCAGCCTGTGGCCGGCGATGGCGGTGCAGGTCGCGCTTGTCGTGCTGGTGATGGCCGAATTCGCGCGTGCCGTGCTGCCGGGTCTGAGGCCGCGGCAGTTCTTCCTTCTGGTCGTGGCGCTTACCGCCGCCACCGACCTGCCCTGGAGCGCGCCCGAGGTCGTGCCGGACATCTTCGCGCCGCTGCTGGTGCTGAGCCTCTATCTGCTGGGCTTCCATGCCGCTTCGCTCAGCCTGCCGCGCAAGGCGGCGCTGGGTGCCGTGGCCGTGCTGGCCGCGACCTCGCACGCCTCGCATATGGGGCTCGCGGCTGGCCTCGCCGCCGTGACGGCGCTGGCCCAGGTCGCATCGCGCCGCGCCGTCCTGGCAGGGCCAAGGCCACGCTGGGGCCTGCCGGCGCTGGTCTTCGCCCTGTCGCTGGGCCTGATGGTGGCGAGCAACTTCGCGCGTACCGGCGACGTGTTCGTCAGCCGCGCCGGGCCGGGCTTCGTGCTGGCCCGCTTGCTGCAGGACGGAATCGCCCAGCGCGTGCTCGACGACACCTGCCCAGGCTCCGGCTACCGGCTCTGCGCCTATCGCGGCGAACTGCCCCACGATTCCAACGATTTCCTGTGGCAATGGAATTCGCCGTTCTGGAAACTGGGCGGCTTCCAAGGCATCGCCGACGAGGCGCAGAGCATCACGCTGGAGAGCCTGAAGCGCTATCCGCTGCTGAACCTCAAGGCGGCCGGGGGCCATACCGCCCGGCAATTCGCCACCTTCGCGACCGGCGACGGCGTCGAGCCGCTGGACGGCGTCGCCGAAGCGGCGCTCCAGCGCCATATGCCGGACCAGCTGGACGATTATCGTAGCGCCCGTCAGCAGAGCGGCGAGATCGATTTCGCCTGGATCAACGCCTATCAGGTGCCGCTCGGCGCGCTGTCGATGATCGCGCTTGCGGTAGTCTTCGTGCTGGCGGCGCGGCGGCGGCACTGGGACGACCGGCTGTTCCTGCCGGCCTTCATCCTGCTGGCGCTGGCCGGCAACGCCTTCATCTGCGGGGCGCTGTCCACGCCGCACGACCGCTATCAGTCACGGCTGATCTGGGCGGCGATGTTCGCGGCGATCCTGCTGCTCGGCCGGCGCCTTTCTCACCAGAGCCCGGGCACCAGCCGGTAGCGCACCCTGGCGGCATAGTCGTCATAGCCCGGCAGCCCGTCGAACAGCACAGCCTCCTCGCCCAGCGCCCGCGCCACCAGCAGCGGCACGGCGACCAGCATGCCGGCCAGGCCCCAGAGCGACCCCAGCAGCAGCGGCATCCCAACCATCAGCGCCAGCGACCAGGCGTACATCGGGTGACGGACATAGGCGTAGGGCCCGGTCGAGATCACTGTCTGCCCGCGTTCTGCCTGAACCCTGACCGTGACGGCGGCAAAGCTGTTGGCCTTGAGCACCCCGACCCAGCCCCAGAAGGCGAGGAGGATCAGCAGCGCGCCCACCACCTCACCCCACAGCGGCACGCGCGACCAGCCGAACCGCCGCGCATCCAGCGCCATGAAGACCAGCCAGAGGGCAAAGACCACGAGGATCGTCCCCATGATCGCCCTGTCCCGCGGCTTCTGATCGCCGGAAACCGGCGACCGCATCCGCGCCTTCAGCAGCTCCGGATCGGTCTTCAGCAGCCAGATGCCGACGGCCTGGCTGCAGGCGTTGAAGACCGCCAGGAATATCCATCCCTGCGGCCATGCGAAGGTCCCGGCCGGCAGGAACATGAGCAGGATAAGGACGAGGTTGAAGGCGACAGTTGGGAGGAGGGACTTGAGCATGATGTCAAACTTCGCGACCGGGAAAACCGGTACCGACTTTCGTCATCCTACCGGCCCAGAAACCGCCGCGTCCCCTCCACCGCCCTGCGGGCCCGTTCGGCGGGGCTGACGCCGGCCAGCCTCAGCGCGCGGTGCGGCACCTCGGCGGCGATCGTGATGCCTGGGGGAATGGCCGCCATCAGCTCGGCCAGGGGGAACTCGCCTTCGCCCGGCATCTGGCGCTGTTCGAAGCCTTCGTCGTTCCACTGGTCCTGCGGCATCTCCAGCAGCCCGTCGCAGACCTGGACATAGCCGATCAGCCTGGGGTCCATCGCCCGTATGTCGGCGGCGCTGCCGCCGGTGCGGATCAGGTGCAGGAAGTCGACGGTGATGCCGACATTGGGCTCGCCGCTGTCGGTGACGAAGGCGATGGCGTCCGCTAGGGTGCGGACCTTGCCCATCGAGATGAATTCGACATTCGTCCTGATCCCGTATTCGGCGGCGATGCGGCAAAGTCGGGCGAAATTGTCGAGCGCGCGGTTGCGCTCCGGGTCCCAGGCATTGATCGCCACCAGCGAGGTCGCGCCCAGCTCGGCCCCCAGCTCCACCGCCGGGCGGAACGATTCGGCCACCACCTCCGGCGTCAGGTTGAAGCATTCCATGTTGCCGAGCTTGACGCCTGTGTCGCGCATGCGCGCCAGAGTCTCGGCCTTGTTCGCCTGGGTCACGATCGGCAGGTCGGCCTGAAGCGGCAGCTGCGTGAACAGGCTGACCAGCGGCACGCCGAGCCAGGCGGCGATGTCGATAAGCTCGGGCGGGGAAGTGTCGAAGACGGTCAGATGATCGAGCGACAGGGTTGTCATGGCAGATGCTCCGCCTCTGCCTTGAGCCGCATCAGCGCGAGCAGCACGCGGTCGCGGTCCTGGGTGATGACGTCCATCGATTTGCCGGCCAGCTCCTCGTCGCCGCCGGCGACCAGCTTGGCCTTCAGGTCGTCGTCGATGGTGACTTCATGCATGTCGGCCCACCAGCTTTCGATCGGCGGGCCCAGATGGTCGAGCACATATTCCAGACCGCCGACGCCGCCCGACAGATGCAGGTTCAGGAACGGGCCGAGCAGGGCCCAGCGCAGGCCCGGCCCATGGGCGATGGCGGCATCGATGTCGGCCACGGTGGCGACGCCATCACCCACCAGCGCGAATGCTTCCCGCCACAGCGCCGCCTGCAGCCGGTTGGCGACATGGCCTTTGACCTCCTTCTTCAGGTGGATCGGATGCTTGCCGGTCGCTTCATAGAACTCCATCGCCGTGGCGATCGCGGCGTCCGAGGTCGCCTTGCCGCCCACGACCTCGACCAGCGGGATCAGATGCGGCGGGTTGAAGGGGTGGCCCACCAGCACCCGGTCGGGCCGATGGAGGCAGGCCACCTGCACTTCGCTGACCAGGATGCCGGACGAGCTGGTGGCGATCCACACCTCCGGCCGGGCGGCCGG
>CAZNNJ010000031.1:11065-17437 GCA_964574305.1 uncultured Rhodospirillales bacterium
CCAGCACGGGGTTCCGCTGGACCGGCCGGATTTCCCCCACCCGGATGCGGCCCTCCACGGTGGCCCGCCCCGGCTTGGTCAGCGCGCCGATGGGCATGATCCCCGATTCCGCGGTCAATTCGCCGTCGTCCGACGCGGCGGCCTCCGCCGAGCGCTGGCCGTTCTTCGGCGGCCGCCCGGACTGCGGCCCCGCGGCCGGGCTGTGCGGGGCGGCGCGGCCCATGGGGCGTTAGGGTTCGCGCTTGATGTCCAGCCGCTCGGGGCCGCTCTCCTGGAGTAAGTCCGTGTCATTCACGGCCGCTTCCAGTGAGTCCGTGAAGGTACGGCGGGACTGCGACGCGCCGGGCGACAGGCCCAGCGCCTCCATCGCCGCCCATTGCCGGGCAACGGTGGCGCGCAGCTTGGCCTCCGCCTCGGGCGCGGTGTCGGTGGCGATGACGGTGAGCCCCTTGGCCAGGAACAAGGTTGCCCAACTGGCGCCGATCACGCCCGTTCCGACCAAAGCGACGTGAGTAACCTGCATTGTCCTTCCCCTTTTTTATCAGTCTACCATGCCGCAAACGGCCCGCCGGGGAAATATGGGCAAAATAAAACCGGGATCGGCCGGCTGGGGCCGATCCCGGTTGCGAAGGTCGGAGCTTGCGAGAGGCTTAGCCGCCCAGCGCGCCGATCAGCGCCGGTATCCAGGGGGTGCCCCGGCCGGTCACATTGTCATAGCCCGGCGACGTCTGGTTGAAGATGTCGTCGACGCCCTCGCAGATCCCGTCCGGACATCCGCTGAACGGATCGGAGTTGACGGTGATCACCCGCGGATTCTCTCCAATGCTGGCCGGATAGGCGCGCAGCAGCGACGTTGGGGCCGCCGGTGCGTGCACGTCGACGAGCGGCGCCTTGGTCGAGCCCGGCGCGCCGACCTTCAGCCTGTAGAGATGCGGATTGACGAAGCCGACCGCAGAGAGGCCGTTCTTGGCCCGCGCCTGGTCGACCAGCGCCAGCACCCCGGCGAAGGACGGTGAGGCCAGGCTGGTTCCACCTTCGCCGAACTCACAATATTCGGTCGTCGTGCCGGTCTTGGTGCAGCCGGTATTGTTCACCGCGGTCGACGAGATGGTGAAGGTCTCGCCCATCAGGAAGCCCGAATAGGGATCGGCATCCAGCGCCACATCCGGAATGACCCTGCGGGCCCCGTTGAAGAAGATCGGTTCGCCCGAGGCCGAAAAAGTGACGGTCGAAATCGAGTCGGGCACCACGTTGGCCTGATAGAAGGGCTGGGCCTGATAGAAGCTCACCCCGCCGCCGGCGCCGGAATAGAAGCTGAAAGAGCCGAGCGGGCCGGTCGCCTTCACCGTGCTTCCCCCATTGGTGATCGTCACCGTGCCGCCGAGGAAGGCGCGGTATGTGCCCCAGCCCCATTCCTGCTTGGTTCCGTCGGCGGCCTTCAGCGCCAATGTGGTGCCGCCCACGGCGGTCACCCACGGGCTGTTCGCCGGCCAGGAACCGGAGGCGACGCCGTTGACCTGGCTGAGATCGCCGTCATCGCCCGAGGAGAACAGCACGCTGATCCCCTCAGCGGCCGCCTGCTTGAATTGGGCGGTATTGACCGCCTGCTCGTTGGGCGACGAGAATTCGCCGTTCTCACCCCAGCTGTTGGTGATGATGTTCGGCGGCGCGGCGCTGTCGATCGTGTCGTAGACCGCGTTGAACAGCGGGTTGTCGCAATTGCGCGCCCCGACATACAGGATCGTCGCCCCCGGCGCGAAGCTGTGCACCGATTCGACGTCGAGCGATTCCTCGGTGAACCAGCCTTGCGGACCGCAGGCTTCCGTCGGCGAGACGTTGAAGATGGCATCCGGGATGTTCTGGGAGAAATTGTTCGCCGTCAGAGCCGGAAGCCCATGGGCCTTGAAGTAGGTGTTGGCATCGCTGACGATTGTCGGTGAGGCATAGGCGTCGACGATCGCGACGGTAATGCCGGTGCCGTCATTCGAGGTCTGGTTCGCGCCATAGGCCTGCTGCATCTGTGTCGGCGTATAGCCGCAATTCAGGTACGGCATGCTGGCCGCGAAGGGTGCCGGAGCCGGCGAGACCGTGGCGGTGTGATCGCCCCAATAGCTGCTGCAATAGGGGGATTCGAGGAAAGCCGCGGTCGGCGGCTGGATGGTCTTGGCCGTCGACTTGATCGCGGGCTCGGCACCGACCATCTGGTCTCGCCCGACATGGTTCGGATGCAGCACGACATCCTGCAGACCGCCGATATGGGTGACATAGCTCGCCATTTCGGACGGCACGGTCGGGGCCGTCGAGTTCGCACGCAGCACCTTGCCCTGGTACCGGTAGTAATTCTGGTCGACATGGAAGGCCGCCTTGATCTGGCCGACCGTGCCGGCGGCCTCGATATAGAAGCCGCTCGCCGCGGTGCGGCCGATCGTCAACCCCTGCCGCTTCAGCGCCGCTTTCACCGCCGCGACGTTGCTCTTGTCCGGGGCGAAACGCTCGTGGAACTGGGCCCGGGTCAGATAATGGCCGTATTGGGCGGTACCCGGCGTGGTCTGGGCCTCGATCAGCTTGTCGAGCGCCTTTTCGTTGCGGAAGCCGAGATAGACGCTAATCTCGATCCGTTTGCTGTCCGCCACGGGGCCCGCCTTCTCGGCGTGCGCGACCCATGGTGCGACCTCCCCAGAACTGTTCATGGTGGCTTGGGCGGGAACCGACGCGGCCGCCGCGAGCGACCCGAGGGCAAGCAGGCTGTTGAAACGTGAAAGCTTAATTTTGGTCATCGCCATGCTCCTTTAGTTGTCATTACTGGACGCTATCAGGTGGTTACATCGCTGACGAGGAAAAATTGCGGTTATCTCAACAATTTTAAGGAGATACGGGAAGGCGCAGAACTACGATTTGTAATATTATACGCTTCCGAAGTGTTCCAATGGGCGTCTTGGGTAATTTTCATTACTTGCTTAACTTTCTGGCGAACTAAAACACCGAAAATAGCGCGGGAAAAGCAACATGAGTGTAAAAAATGAAATCGCCCTTGTCGGGCTCGCCGGCAAGGTGGCGTTGGTCACCGGCGGGGGCGCCGGCATAGGCCGCTCGATCGCGGAGAGCTTTGCGGCCTATGGCGCCCGCATCGCGGTGATCGAGATCGACCCGGCCCGGGCCGATGCTGTCCGCGCGTCGCTGGGGCCGGATGCGCTGGTCGTCACCGGCGACGCCGACGATGTCGGGACGGTGGCGGGGGCGATGGCCGAAATCGACGCGCGGTTCGGCCGGCTGGACATACTGGTCAACAATGTCGGCGACTTCCTGATGATCCGCGACAAGTTCGGCGATACGACCGAGGACCAATGGGACGCGCTCTATCGCGTCAATCTGCGCAACATGTTCGTGGTGACGCGCGCGGCGATCCCGCTGCTGCGCAAGGCGGGCGGCGGCAGCATCATCAATGTCTCGACCATCGAGGCCTTCCGCGGCATCCCCAACCATGCCGTCTATGCCACCTTCAAGGCCGGCATCACCGGCTTCACCCAAAGCCTCGCGGTCGAGCTCGGGCCGGAGAATATCCGGGTCAACGCCATCGCGCCGGAGACGACCGATACCGAGCAGGTCAAGGCGACCAGCCGCGTGCCGCCGCAGAACGAGGCGCATTTGCCGCGCTGGTTCCCGATCGGCCGCTTCGGCGAGCCCACCGACTGCGCCGGCGCCGCCCTGTTCCTGGCCTCCGACATGCTGTCCGGCTGGGTCAGCGGCACCACCATCCACGTCGATGGCGGGGCGCTGGCGGCCGGGGCCTGGCTCAGGATGGAAGACGATCGCTGGACACACCTGCCGATCATCGACCGCGACGGCTATCAGCCGCCGAAATAGCGTCCGGCTACTTCGCGGCCAGCGTGTCGATCAGCGCCGGGATATAGGGCGTGCCGCGGCCGGTAACCTCGTCATAGCCGGTCTTGGTAAGATAGGACGTGTCGGCGCCCTCCAGCGCCGATGTCCCGGCGGCGTTGGGGGCGGAGTTCATCGTCACCACCCGGACCCTGGTCTGGTCGTTGGAATAGCCGCGCAGCACCGCTGTGGGCGCCGAAGGCGGACGGACATCGACGATCGGCGTCGAGGTCGAGCCCGGCGCGCCCACCGCCAGCGTGTAGAGGGCCGGGTTGACGAAGCCGATCGCCGGCTTGTTGCGGTCGAAGCGCGCCTGGTTGACCAGCGCCAGCACACCGGCAAAGCTCGGCGCCGCCAGGCTGGTGCCGCCGATGCCGATCTCGCAATATTCGGTCGTCGACGACAGCGACTTGCAGAACCCGTCGAAGGTCGGATCGCCCGCCTTGGTATAGGTCTCGCCGGTCAGGAAGCCGGTATAGGGGTCGGCCACCATCGCGATGTCCGGGGTCACGCGGTGCGGTGTCTCGAGCGGCACCGTGCTGCCATCCTTCAGCGTGGTGAAGCCGGACAGGCGGTACGGCACCCGGGCCTGATAGGACGGCGCCAGCTGCGACAGGCTGGGTCCGCCGCCGGCGCCCGAATAGAAGGTGAAGGGCAGGGTTGCGCCCGACGTCGCGATCGAGCCGCCGTTCGCGGCCACCTTGGCATTGCCCAGGAAGGCGCGGTAATTGCCCCAGCCCCATTCCTCCTTCCGGCCGGCGGCGTTGCGCAACGCCAGGCTGGTGCCGCCGACGCCGGTCACATACGGGCTGGTCGCCTCCCAGCTGCCCGAGGCGATGCCGTTGGCCGCGGCCACGTCGCCGTCGTCGCCGCTGGAGAAGACGATGCTCATCCCCTCGGCGGCGGCCTGCATGAAGAACTGGTTCTCCTGGTCGATGAAATCCGCCGGCAGCGCCTCGCCGTTGAAGCCGTAGGAGTTGGTGACGATGTCGGCCAGGTGGTTGTCGATGAAGTTGTACAGCGCGGCGTTGCCGGGATCGGTGCAGGTGATGCCGCCGTAGATGATGAAGGCGCCCGGCGCCATCGAATGCACCGCCTCGACGTCCAGCGTCTCCTCCTCGTACCAACCCTGGGGGCCGCACGGGTCGTTCGCCGTCACGTCGAACAGGCCGGGCGGCACCATCTGCGCGAAGTTGAGGTAGGTAAGCTGCGGCAGGCCGTGATTCTTGGAATAGCGGTTGGCGTCATCCTGGATCGTCGGCGAGGCATAGACATCGACGATGCCGACGCGCACGCCCTTGCCGGTCTGGGTCACCTTGTTGGCGCCATAGGCCTGGCGGACCTGCTGCGGGGTATAGCTGCACAGCTCCCACGGCAGGGTCTGGGGATAGATGCCGGCCGCGGTCCCCAGCTTGGCTGTGTGGTCGCCATAATAGGTGCTGCAGAACTTGCCCAGTATGCCCTCCTGGACCGGCGGCGGGGCGTTCTTCCCGATAGAGGCCGCACGCTGCTTGGCCGCGGCGATGCGGGCGCTCTGGATCGCGTCGGTATCGCCACGATGGGCGTCGACGCGGTGCGACCGGCGCAGCCGGGCGGTGTCGTCCAGCCCGGCAACATAGGTCACGATGCCTTGAAGCTTCGCCGGCAGGCGCGGCGATTCCCGGTTGGCGCGCAGCGTGTTGCCCTTGTAGGAATAGAGGTCCTGGGTGACGCCGAAGGCCGTTTTCACCTGGGCGACCGTGCCGGCCGCCTGGACGAACAGCCCGCTCTTGGGCGTGTATTCCAGGGTGAAGCCCATCGTCCTCAGCGTGTCCTCGACCAGCTTGACCTTGTCGGCGTCCGGCGCAAAGCGGGCGCGGAACTGCTCCGGCGTCAGGAACTTCTGGTACTGGGCGCTGCCTGGCCGGTACTGCGCCGTAATCAGCTGCTTCAGCTGGTCCTGGTTCTTGAAGCCGAGGAACATGGAGAAATGGACCTGCCGCGAATCCTCCGCCGCGCCGACCTTCTGCGCCGCCGCGACCCATCGCGACACGTTCCTGGGCGCCGCCGACGCGGCGTCTTCGCTTGCAGCGGCCAAGCTTCCCGGCGCGGCCGCCAGGATGAAACCGATCGCTGAAGCCGTCGCCAGCGCGACCCTGACCGTCCCAGTGCTTCTCATGAATTTCTCTCCCCTTGCCGGCACCGTGGCCGCCGGGGCGGGACTGTTTCAGATATTCCCGCAGACCGGAAGCCGAATTCTCATTGACCTAAACACTTGTCACAGCCGCGTATTCCCGGCATTTGGCAATATGATCGCGTTTCCGGCGATATGGCGGGAAAGATGGGAAGAAACATGAAAACTGTCGGATTGATGCCCAAGCGGCCTGACCTGACCCGCGCCGCCTTCCGCGATCATTACGAAACCCGCCATTCCCCGCCGGCCCTGGGCAAGTTCCCGTTCGAAAAATAATACCCCAACCACTCCGTCCCCCCCGACACCGGTCCGGCCGCGTA
>CAZNNJ010000032.1:0-16927 GCA_964574305.1 uncultured Rhodospirillales bacterium
ATGGAGCCCGATGGTTCAACTCCAGACACATTGCCATTGGGGGTTACGAATCCGCGCGGATAATATGGATCGCTCGGAACATTGATCCCCGACAAGGTACGCCAACCCGTCGTCGCGCTGTAGACCTCCGGGGTCGATGCAACCAACGCGGCACCGGCAACCGTCCCCGCTCTGGTCACATATCCGCCCAATACCAGTTTGTCCCCGTTGGTCAGAGATACTATGGTCGGATACCAGCGCGGATATTGCATCTGCATTCCAGCGCTCACGGTATTGGCCGCCGGGTTGAAGATGGTCGTTTTGTTATTCGCATAATTGCGGATGCTATTTATCGTCAGATCGCCGCCGGTTATCAACACTTGGCCGGTTTGCATAACGACCGATGCGTTGCTGCAGAAAATATCGGTCGACGTCGTATTGGGGAGAATGAGATGTGCACCCGTTCCAGTCCCTAGCGACGGGTCCCAGATATCGTAAATCAATGCGCCGGTCTGGTTGCCGAGCGGATCAGTGCCGAAGTTCAGTATCCTGCCGTCCGGCAGCATTGCAATGTGTATAGCGTTAATTGGCCACGGGACAGGGGTGCCAAATATGCCTTGCGTTCCCGCCGTGCTTCCCCCTTGGGGGACTGTCGACACGACCTTAGTCGTATTTGCGATCCCGGCGGTTCCCGAAGCGGTACCGAATGGCGATGTTTGAAAAGTAACCGAAGGAGAAACCGTGTACCCTGAACCACCCGAGACTGTTGCGAACTCAATATACCATCGTATTGATCCCACCGGCAATGAAAGACCTGAACCATTACCGCCAGAAAAACTATAAGTCCCATTTGCCGGAAAGCTAAAACAAATTCCGGCAATGCGCACCCCAATCGCCGTGACAACTCCAGAATTATTGACCGACTTGACAACGGCGCTTGGATAAAATGGGCAGTTCAGTCCCGGGCTCGGGTTCATGGTCAAGATGTCGCCAACCTGATACCCGCTTCCGGATGTAAGGCCCGAGGACCCTAAGTAAGTGAGTCCATAGGAATAGGCGCTGCAGGTTGCCTGTTGGGCCGACGCCGCGTTGGGTGCCCCAAGCTGGCAGGCTGGCATAAACGCATACGAGCCACCCTTGGCCAAGATGATACCCGTAACCGAACCGGAGCCGATCGCTGGGCTGGTGGACGTGCTGCGTCCGCCACGCACGATGGGTGGACGACCCCGGTCAGGGCCGAAACCGAAATCGATCGGCACCGAGCGCGCCGATTCGTCAAAACGGGGGAGCCATTCGTCGACAACCACCGGCGCGTTCCGCAGCGCTCCGCCAAAGGTTGCGACTGCCGCAAGGCAGAACAACCCTATAAGGGTGCCCACGACGCGAACCGATTTAACGTGCATCGACACGATCCCTCAGCTTGTAAGGCCTCATTCCTATGAAGCCCCTGCATCAGTCCCATTCGGTGTTTTGAATTTTCTGAAAGACATAATAAGGCAAATTCTTGAAAAATAAAACTAGAAACCGCCCGATCATAGTATCCATGACAGCGGTCGGAACTCGTACCATCGCGCCCGGCCACATCCCGCCGGACCAAGATTGCGCCAAGGCTGTCCTGCTCCCGCTCTCCGACCATGTCTGCGAGATCACCGGCGCGTCGCTGGACGTCAATGGCGAGGAGTACATGCCGCAATAATGTACGGCCAAAAATTGTAGACATAAACTGAGAAAAGACCTAAATCATTACATAGAAAGCAGAGAGGCCCAGAGGCATCCGGACTCGACGCGTATGATTGTGGTATAATTTGTGTCCGGCGCGAATTGAGCAGCAAGTCAGTCAAGCTGCGCGCCGGAGGGCGTAGACATACTGTTCGCGCGTAAATAGCTCGCATCAAACGCAGGCAAAAGCCTGGAAGCGGGCCTTAACAAGGGAGGGTACTCATGCAATCCAGACTCGTATTGGCATTTTCGGCCACTGTCAGCCTGTTGGCGATGGGCGCGGAGAAACCGGCCGTCGCACAGACGAGCGCGCAGCCGTCGGCTGCCACGTCCGGCATGGAAGAAATCGTCGTCACGGCCCGGCGCAAGGAGGAAAAGCTCCAGTCGGTGCCGATCGCAATTACGGCCTTCAGCCAAGCCGACGTTCAGAAGAACCATATCCAGCAGGTGCGCGATCTCTCGAAGGTCGTGCCGTCCTTTGCAGTCAGCTACAGCACCTCCGACCCGAACGCCTTCTATTCCGGCCAGGTCCGCCTGCGGGGGCTTCCCGGCACTTTCATCTATTTCGCCGATGTGCCGATCGCGGATACGGACTACAGCAATACGACCGGCCTGACCCACGGCCTGTCGCCGGGCTTCTTTTACGATCTGCAGGACGTTGAAGTCGATAAGGGCCCGCAGGGCACACTGTACGGGCGGCCCTCGATCGGCGGCATCATTTCGTATCAGCCGCAGCGGCCGACGAACGACATCGAAGGCTATCTACAGACGACGTTCGGCGACTACGGCGACTATGAGGAGGAATTCGCTGTCAACGTGCCGGTCATCTCTGACAAGTTGCTGGTGCGCGTCGCCGGCCAGATGCAGAAACGCGACGGCTACACCAAGGATATCCAGAACGGCCAGTATCTGGACGACCGGGACTATTACGCCTGGCGAGTCGGCGTGACTTTGAGGCCGAGCGACGATTTCGAGAATTACCTCGTCTATGATGGCTATTGGCAGGATTCGAACGGCGGGTCGAATATTTTGACGCGCATCAATCCGAACTTCAAAGTCGGCGCGGTACCGCTGCCTTGCAAGGGCACCGGCTTCGACATCTGCCGGCCGGCCGATGAGAAACTCGGGACGTTCGGCGTGCCGCTGACGCTTGGGCTCGCCGGCTCAACCGCTCTTGGCGCTCTCTCGAATCCGGCGACAGCAAAAGCGACGGCTATAGCCTTGATCACTCAGTACGCGCTTGGTGGAAATCCGCAGCTCTCATTTTTCCCAAATGTAGGCGATGTCCTGACCGAGCAGAACGCCATTGGCCCCCGGGCGGTTCTCGGGCGGTCCACCAGCAATATCGGCAAGGACTACTTCTACGGCTTCACCGATCAGGCGACCTGGGACGTCACCGACAACCTGTCGATCAAGAACATCGCCGCTGCCCGTATCTACAAGCAGCTGGCGGTGGATGACTTCACCTCGACTGGCGTACCGATCCTGACGATCGGCTACCCAGGCAATAACCTGCAGTGGAACAACAACGAGGTCCAGTACACCGACGAAGTCCAGATTTCAGGCAAGGCGATCCATGATCGGCTCGACTGGCGGGTCGGCGGCTTCCTGCTGTTCGATCATCCGCTCGGCTATAATACCGAGGTCTCCGATGCGCTCGGCGCACCGACCTGGGACCATTTCCGCGAGGAAACCAGAAGTCAGGCGGTCTTCGCCCACGGCATCTACGACCTGTCGGACTATATCGAGAATCTGCGCTTCACCGCAGGCTACCGCTATACATGGGATTATGATTCATTGGGTGAGGTGTCGACCAAGCCCGTGGACAAGGTCGAGATCATTAATGGGCAGTTGGACTGCAATATCATCATCCACGACAATAACTGCCACACCCAGGTCGACTCCCATTTCAGCGCTTTCGGCTGGAATCTGGGCCTCGACTATCAATTGACTCCGCAGACCTTAGTCTATGTCCGCGCCGGCAACACCTACCGACCGGGCGGCACCAACCTCGCGGTTCCGGCGCCGTTCAATGAGTTCAAGCCGGAGCATGTGACCGACGTCGAGATCGGCGTGAAGACCGACTATGACATCTGGGGCGTGCACGGGCGAACCGATGCCGACGTCTACCACACCGACTACAAGGCCATTCAGGTGTCGCAGGTGGTGACTATTCCCAGCTCCTCGCCGGGTCAGCCCCCGTCGGCGCAGCAGATCGAGACCAATGCCGCCAGCGCCTATCTGGAAGGCATCGAGATCCAGCAGAACTTCAACCTGCCTTACGGCTTCGAACTCGCGGCGCAAGGGTCGTATATCTATACGCATTACGACAGCTACCCGCAGGTGTTCGGTCAGGTCGGTTCGCCGCCGTTCAACTACATTCCGCTGTTCCAGTTCTCGGTCACGCCGACCTATCACGTGCCGATCGACCCATCCTGGGGCGAGGCGTCGATATCGCTCACGTGGCAGTGGTACGGTCACCAGGCTACCAGCCCGCTGGAAAAGGAAATCCTCAACGTGCAGCCGCACTTCGAGAATTTCGACCTGCACGCGGACTGGACGAACATCATGGGGCAGCCGATCGATCTCGGCGCCTTCGTGACCAACCTGACGGACAACCTCCACATCGTCGGCGAGATTCCGCTTTGGACCTCGCTGGGGTTCAGTTCGGTCTCCTACAACCCGCCCCGGATGTTCGGCTTCTCGCTGAAATATCGGTTCAAGGCCGAAAATGAGGAACCGACGCCGGCAACGCCCTACACGCCGCCGCCCGCCCAGGCGGTCGCTCCGGCACCGAAGAGCTATCTGGTGTTCTTCGACTTCAACAAGTCTGACCTGACGCCTCAGGCGGTAACGATCGTCGATCAGGCGGCCTCCAACGCCGGCCCGGCCAAGGTCACCCGCCTGACCGTGACCGGCCATACCGATACGGTCGGCTCGGACGCCTACAACATGCGTCTCAGCCGCCGCCGGGCGGAATCGGTCGCGGCCCGTCTCGAGAAGGACGGCATCCCGTCGTCGGAGATCGAGATCGTGGCCAAGGGCAAGCGCGATCTGCTGGTGCCGACGGCCGACGGCGTGAAGGAACCGCAGAACCGGCGGGTTCAGATCGTCTATGACAACGGCCCGACCTCATAAGGGCTGAGCCTTAAGGGCAAACTGAACGGCGCTCCTTCGGGGGCGCCGTTTTTGTTTGTCCGCGGATGGCTGCATCAAAAGCGTCATTGCGAGGAGCGTGGCGACGAAGCAATCCAGGGTCGTTAGCCCGATTCCTGTCGGTAAGCCCTGGATTGCTTCGCTTCGCTCGCAATGACGAGGGTGAGTGCCTAATACCGGTTTACCTCTTCCTCAGCGCATCCACGCTCCACGGGCCGGGGCCGGCGGCGGCGAGATAGAGGAAGGCGAAGCAGTAGAGGACCGCGCCTTCGCCCATGTTCACGATCGGGAAGAAGCCCTGCGGGGCGTGGACGGTGAAATAGGCCACGGCCATCTCGCCCGACAGGATGAAGGCGGCGATCTCCGAGAACAGGCCGAAGGCCAGCAGCAGGCCGCCGACCAGCTCGATGATGCCGGCGATGCCGAAATAGGACAGCGGCGTCACGCCGTCGAACATTGCCACATGCGGAAAGTGGAACAGCTTGGAGGTGCCGTGCTCCACGAACAGGAGCGCGGCCATGATGCGAAAGATGCTGAGAAGCTGCGGTGTCCACCCCTTCAAGAAACCCATTCTATCCTCCCTGTTGTCGTTATTACCCGCTCAGGCGTTCACCGCCCTCCTGGTCTTTTGCGCCGCATGGATCTGCTCGGCCCGCGCCTTGAGCGCCTTGGCGGTTGCGGTGAAGGCGGCGGAAATCCAGCTTTGGGCGAAGCGGCGGATATGGATCGCGCTTTCGCCCAGAAACGCGTCGGTCGAGTAGTAGGCGCATTTCTCCGGCCCCAGCGTCTCGATCACCTGGTCGCGGCGGCCGGCATAGGGCCAGGCCTCGGTCCAGTCGACCTTCCAGGCGAGCAGCTTCTCCGGCTCGAAGGCGCAGACATATTCGATCATGGTGCTGAGCTCGGTCGGGTCCCACACGCTGGCCAGGGTCATATGGACCGGCGCGCCCATCTCAAGCGTCGACTCGCATTTCACGCAGAACGGGTTCCACTCGCCATAGCGCGGCAGATCGACCAGCACGTCCCACACCACCGAGGCGGGGGCATCGATCTCGACCCGGATCGAGCGCGCGACATGGTCGGGGTTGTAACTCGTCTTGTCGACCTCGGTCATCGGCTTCCTCCCTCACGGGCATTCTTGAGAGCCATCATAGCGGTTGGACCATGGATTCCAACGATTCCGCAAGGTTGCCGTGGCCCCGCCGCCGTTCCTAGCCTATGCTTCCCGAAACAGACTTCATGGGGAAACGGGTCATGGCGACAGTCATCGATATCGATTCGCACTTCGAGCCGGGCAACGACTGGCTGAAGCCCTACCCCAATCTGGCCGCGCGCCTGCCCAAGCTGAACCCGGCCCTGCTGGCGGTCGATACGATCTGCGGCGACCTGCTGCGCGACGTGCCGCAGGATGCGCGCCCGCCGCTCGAATCGCTCTATCCGCCGGGCATCGCCATCCTGTTCGGCCAGGAGAAGGCGGCCGAGGCCGAGCGCCGGGCCGAGTTCGAGGGCAAGAACCAGTTCGAGGTCGCCAACGCCCAGGCGCGGCTCAAATGGATCGACGCCCAGGGCATCGACATCCAGAACGTCATCTGCCTGTCGGGCATCGCCTATACCCGATTCATCGACGACCTGAAGTTGCGCCACGAGACGCTGGAGACCGCCAATACCTGGCTCGCCGATACGTGCGACCCGTCGAACGGACGGCTGCTGCCTGTCACGGCGCTGGACTACAGCGATATCGGCTGGGCGGTCGGCGAGTTGACCCGCATGCGGGCGCGCGGCAGCCGCATCTTCCTGATCCCGGCCTATCCGGTCGACGGCGTGCCGCCGATCCATCCCTCCTGGGACCGGCTGTGGTCGGCGGCGACCGACCTCGGCATGGTGCCGATGCTGCATACCGGGTTCGAGCATATGCGCTTCGACCCCGGCTGGGCCAATACCGGAGGCGACGTCACCTTGCTGCGCATGTTCGGCAGCAGCCATCGCCATGTCGCGCCGATGACCTTGCTCTACGGCATGATCTATAGCGGCCTGTTCGAGCGCCATCCAAAGCTGACGGTCCTGCTGGCCGAGGTCGGCGTCGGCTGGCTGCCCTACCTCTATCGCGAGATCGACGACCGCATTTCCTCCACCGCGCAACTGTTCCTCGGCAAGTGGGACCTGCCGCTGAAGCCCAGCGAGTATCTGGCGCGCAACGTCCGGGCGACGCCGCTCAGCGGCGGCAACGACCAGCCGTTGCCCCGGATCATGGATGAGTTGCCGCAGGACATGATCGTCTTCTCCTCCGACTTCCCCCATTTCGAGGGCTTCGCCGACCCAGCCGGCCATTACGCCGAGACCCTGGCCGACCTGCCGCAAGCGAAACGCGACCGATTCTTCGGCGGCGCCACCGCCGACATGTTCAGCCGGATGGGCGATCCGATCTGCTGAATTACCCCTGTTCGTCATTGCGAGGAGCGCAGCGACGCGGCAATCCAGGGCCGTTAGCCCTGCTTCACGGCCTGTGGCCCTGGATTGCTTCGCTTCGCTCGCAATGACGCCGTCGGAGGACCGCACTGGCGCACCTGTTCACTTCCGGCTAAGTAGCGGCCTGGATATTTCCGGCAGGGGCGTCATCGCCCATCAGGGATAAAGAATGAAACGTGCGTTAGTTACGGGCATCACCGGCCAGGACGGCGCCTATCTGGCCCAGCTGCTGCTCGGCAAGGGTTACGAGGTCAACGGCCTGCTGCGACGCTCCGCCTCCGCCGACATCATCGACGAGCGGCTGCGATGGCTGGGCATCGCCGGCGAAGTCAGGATGCATGACGGCAACCTGACCGACCTGTCCTCCCTGATCCGGGTGCTGCAGCTGGTGAAGCCGGACGAGGTCTACAATCTGGGCGCCCAGAGCTTCGTGAAGAGCAGCTGGAACCAGCCGATCCTGACCGGCCAGGTCACCGGCGTCGGCGCCACCAACATGCTGGAGGCGGTGCGGGTCACCGCGCCCGAGGCCCGATTCTACCAAGCCTCCAGCTCTGAGATGTACGGGCTGATCCAGGAATGCCCGCAGACCGAGAAAACCCCCTTCTATCCCCGCTCCCCCTATGCGGTCGCCAAGCTCTATGCCCATTGGAGCACGGTGAACTATCGCGAGAGCTTCGGCCTGCATGCCAGTTCCGGCATCTTGTTCAACCATGAGAGCCCGCTGCGCGGCATCGAGTTCGTCACCCGCAAGGTGACCGACGGCGTTGCCCGTATAAGGCTGGGCCTCGCCAAGGTGCTGGAACTCGGCAACCTCGATGCCAGCCGCGACTGGGGCCACGCCAAGGACTATGTCCGCGCCATGTGGCTGATGCTGCAGCAAGACAAGCCCGACGACTATGTCGTTGCCACCGGCCGCACCACCTCGGTGCGCGACATGTGCCGCATCGCCTTCGATCATGTCGGGCTGAACTGGGAAGAGTTCGTCCGCACCTCCCAGACCTTTCTGCGCCCGGCCGAGGTCGATGTGCTGCTGGGCGACTGCAGCAAGGCCAAGACGGTGCTGGGCTGGCGCCCTGAGATCAGCCTTGAGGACATGATCCGCGAAATGGTCGATGCCGACCTGGAGCGGCACCGGCGCCGGGCGCTGTAAGCCCATCCCATGAACGCACCCGGCCGCATCCTGGTGACCGGCGCCGACGGCTTCGTCGGCCGCCACCTGCTGCGCACCCTGCGGGCCGCGTTCCCGTCCTCCGTCCTGGTCGGCTGCGCGCAAGCGCCTGTGATGGCGGACGCCGACATCACCCTGCCGCTCGACCTTTTGAGCACGGAGTCGATCGCCGATTGCCTGACCCAGGCGCGGGCGGACGCGATCGTCCATCTTGCAGCCGCGACGGTGGTGCCGGAGTCCTTCGCCGATCCCGGCCTCACCTGGCGGATCAATGTCGACGGCACGCTGACCTTGGCGCGCATGCTGATGGCCCGCGCGCCCCGGACGCGGCTGCTTTTCGTCTCCTCGGCCGAGACTTACGGCCTCACCTTCCAGCGCGGCGAGCCGCTGGACGAGGATGCGCCCTTCGCCCCGGCCAACCCCTATGCCGCCTCCAAGGCCGCCGCGGACCTGGCGCTGGGCGAGATGGCGCTGAGGGGCTTGCATGTCATCCGCATGCGTACTGCCAATCATACCGGACCCGGCCAGTCCGACGCGCTGGTGGTACCCGCCTTCGCCCGCCAGATCGCCCGGATCGAAGCGGGCAAGCAGGAGCCTGTGATCAAGGTCGGGGCGCTGGACCGCTGGCGCGATTTCCTCGATGTGCGCGATGTCTGCGCCGCCTATGCCGCCGCGCTGGTCCATGACGTGGCGCCGGGCACCGCCTTCAACATCGCCTCCGGCACGCCGCGCCGGATCGGCGATGTGCTCGACGCGCTGATTGGCCGCTCGACCGCGCCGGTGGAGATTCTAGCCGATGAAAAGCGGATGCGCTCCACCGACGTCGTGAAGGCGATTGTAAATCCTGCGCGCGCAAAGGCGATGCTCGGCTGGGAGCCTCGGATTGCCTGGGACGAGACGCTGGATGGCGTGCTGGCCGACTGGCGGGCCCGGGAAGGTTAGCGCTTACGTTTATGCAGGCGGCGGCATTCACCCTCTCCTAGCCTCCCCCATCAAGGGGGAGGGACATGAAGGGCAAGCCCCGCCGATCAAGCCTGCTCCGGCAGCGCGGGTTGAACGATCACATCCTGGATGCGCCGGCTTTTGAGCTGGGCATCGAAATAGTCGATCGTCTTCGTCAGCCCGTCGCGTAGCTGGACTTTGGGCTCCCAGCCCAGAGCCGACCGGGCGAGCGCGATGTCCGGCTGGCGCTGCCTGGGGTCGTCCTCGGGCAGCGGCCGGTAGACGATCTTCGAGGCCGAGCCGGTCAGGTCGATAATCTCCTTGGCCAGCGCCAGCATGGTGAACTCGCCCGGATTGCCCAGATTGAGCGGCCCGATCAGGCTGTCGGGCGACTCCATCATGCGGACGAAGCCGTCGACCAGGTCGTCGACATAGCAGAACGACCGTGTCTGCGAGCCGTCGCCGAAGATGGTGATGTCCTTGCCGGTCAGCGCCTGGACGATGAAGCTCGACACCACCCGGCCGTCGTTCGGATGCATGCGCGGGCCGTAGGTGTTGAAGATGCGCACCACCTTGATCCGCATCCCATGCTGGCGCTGGTAATCGAAGAACAGCGTCTCGGCGCAGCGCTTGCCCTCGTCATAGCAGGAGCGCGGGCCGATCGGGTTGACGTTGCCCCAATAGCTCTCGGGCTGCGGGTGCACCGACGGGTCGCCATAGACCTCCGACGTCGAGGCCTGGAACACCTTGGCCTTCAGCCGCTTGGCGAGGCCCAGCATGTTGATCGCGCCCATGACGCTGGTCTTGGTCGTCTGCACCGGGTCGTGCTGGTAATGGATCGGCGAGGCCGGGCAGGCGAGATTGTAGATCTCGTCGCACTCGACATAGAGCGGGAAGCAGACGTCGTGGCGGATCAGCTCGAAGCGCGGATGGTTGCGCAGTTCGGCGACGTTGGCATGGGTGCCGGTGAAGAAATTGTCGGCGCAGAGGACGTTCGCCCCCTCTTTCAAAAGCCGCTCGCACAGATGGGACCCGAGGAAACCGGCGCCGCCGGTGACCAGAACACGTTTCTCTAAATGCAATCCGCCGATTCCTCGATGCGACGTTGATTAGGGGATTGTCTGCGCTGCCGCCGCGAAGCGGTCAAGTTTTCCCGACCAGCCCGCGATTGAGCGCCAGCGCGATCAGCATCACCGTCATGATCGTGCCGGCCATGGGCAGAGCAGTGCCGTTCTCCAGCGTGCTGACCAGGGCGCTGGCAGATGAGGCGGTGGCGAACTGGATGCCGCCCATGAGCGCCGCCGCCGATCCGGCATGGCCGCCCGAGCGGTTCATCGCCGCCGCGGTCGCGTTAGGCAGGATGAAGCCCAGGCTCGCGATACAGACGAACAACGGCGCCATCAGCCCCGGCAGCCCCCCGAGATCGAGCAACGCAACCAAACCCAGGCTGACGCCGGCGGTGGCGGTCACCAACAGCGCATGCCGCAGGATCACCGTATCGCTGTGCCGGCGCAGCAGGTAGCGGTTGAACTGCGAGCAGGCGATCAGCCCCAGCGCGTTCGAGCCGAACAGCCATCCGTAATATTGCGGCGGAACCCCATGCAGCCGGATGAACACGAAGGGCGATCCGGTGATGTAGGAGAACATGCCCGACGAGGCGAAGGCCATCGACAAGCTATAGGCGCAGAATTTCCGGTCCGCGAGCAGCCGGCCATAGACCGCGAAGACCTCTCCGATCCCGTGCCTCACCCGCTTCGGCTTCGGCAGGCTTTCGGGCAGGGTCAGCACCACCGCAACCAGGCTGATCGAGGCGAAACCCAGCAGCAGGTAGAAGATCCCCTGCCAGCCCGAGAACAGCAGCAGCTGCCCGCCGATCAGCGGCGCCAGGATCGGCGCCAGCCCCATGATCAGCATCAGGATCGAGAATACCCGCGCCGCCTCCCACTCAGGAAACAGGTCGCGCACCATCGCCCGGCCGATCAGCGCCGCCGCGCAGCCGCCCAGCGCCTGGACCAGGCGGGCAATGGTGAAAACCTCGATATTCGGCGCGAACAGTGCCCCGAGCACGCCGGCGAGATAGAGCAGAATGCCGCCGATCAGCGGCCCCTTGCGGCCCAGCCGGTCCGACAGCGGGCCGAAGAACAGCTGGCCGATGGCGAAGCCGACCGAGAAAACCGCGAGCGTGCGCTGCACCTGCCCTGCCCCGGTATGGAACCAAGCCTGGATCGACGGAAAGGCCGGCAGATACATGTCGATCGACAGCGACGGAAAGGCGATCAGCGCGCCCAGCAGCAGGTAAAGCCGCAGGCGCGCGGCGGGCGCGGCGTGCTCCTCGGTCAAGGGCGATGCGGTCACGGACGATCCAACGGTTTTACAGAGCGTCGCCGGGCGCTATACCCAGGCGATATCGAACGAAGCTTTCGAATCCATCATTTAGACAAAAGGGCAGATTATGGGAATTCTGGATGGCAAGGTCGCACTGATCACCGGCGCCGGCCAGGGGGTTGGGCAAGGCATCGCGTTGGCGCTGGCCAGGGAGGGCGCGCGCATCGCCGCCATCGGCCGCACCGAGGCCAAGCTGCACGACACCTGCTCCCAGATCGCAGCCTTTGGCGGCGAGGCGGTTCCCGTGGTTGCCGACGTCAACGATGCCGACGACATCCAGCGCTCGGTCGCCAACACCATCGAAACCTTCGGCCGGCTGGATATCCTGGTCAACAATGCCTACGGCATCGCCATCGGCCCGCTGCTGACGCTGACCGACGAAGATTTCGAGCGCTCGATGAACGGCAGCGCGCTGTCGACCTTCCGTTACATGAACGCCTGCCACCCGTACCTGAGGGCCTCGGGCGAGGGCGCGATCCTCAACCTGTCGACCTCGGCCACCCGCCGCTGGGACGCGGCCAATTACGGCTTTTATGCCGCATCGAAGCGCGCGGTCGAGGCACTGTCCCGCGCCGCCGCCTCCGAATGGGGCGTCGACAATATCCGGGTCAACACCATCGCCCCGCATGCGCTGTCGCCCGGCCTCAAGGGCTGGATCGAGGCCAACCCGGCCGAGGCCAAGGAATTCTTCAAGACCATCCCGCTGGGCCGCGTCGGCGATTGCGAGACCGATATCGGCGCCGTCGCCCTGTTCCTGGTCGGCCCAGGATCGCGTTATGTCACCGGCACCGTCATCCCGGTCGATGGCGGCCAGGCTTTCTTCGGGTAAGTTCTTAGGGATGTCCTATAAAGACCTGATAGATAAAGCCATAGTCGTCACAGGCGGCGTCTATACCGTCGATGGCGGCCTAACGGCGTAATGGATACCGCATGAACTCCGATCATCTGATCCTGACCCTCTCCTGCGCCAACAGGCCGGGGATCGTCGCCGCCGTTTCGGCCTATCTGTTCGAGGGCGGCTTCAACATCCTGGAGGCAAACCAATTCGATGACACCGACAGCCACCGCTTCTTCATGCGGGTCGTGCTGAACCCGGTGCGGGCCGAGGTCGATGTCGCCGCATTGAAGGACGGCTTCAAGCCGATCGCCGAACGTTTTGAAATGACCTGGAAAATGCGCCCCGCCGGCGAGCGGCAGCGCGTCATGATCCTGGTCTCCAAGTTCGACCATTGCCTGACCGACCTGCTCTATCGCTGGCGGGTCGGCGACATCGCCATGGATATCGCGGCAGTGGTCGCCAACTATCCGCGCGAGACCTATTCGCACATCGATCTCGACGGCATCCCCTTCCATCACCTGCCTGTCACCAAGGACACCAAGATGGAGCAGGAGATGCTGCTCTGGAACCTGGTGCGGGAGACCAAGGCGGACCTGGTGGTGCTCGCGCGCTATATGCAGATCCTGTCGGACGGGCTGTCAGCCAAGCTCTCAGGGCGGTGCATCAACATCCACCACTCCTTCCTGCCCGGCTTCAAGGGCGCCAAGCCCTATAGCCAGGCGCATGAGCGTGGGGTGAAGCTGATCGGTGCCACCGCCCATTACGTGACGGCGGACCTGGACGAGGGCCCGATCATCGAGCAGGACGTGGAGCGCATCAACCACTTCGCCACGCCCGACGACCTGGTCCGCAAGGGCCGCGACATCGAGCGCCGGGTGCTGTCGCGGGCGCTAGCCTGGCATCTGGAAGACCGCGTGTTCCTCAACGGCAAGCGCACGGTGGTTTTCAGCGAATAAGCGGCCCACCGGCGCAGCTGGGGTAGTATGGAACTGAGTCGATTCGTCATTGCGAGGAGCGCAGCGACGAAGCAATCCAGGGCCGTTAGCCCAACACCACCTGATATGGCCCTGGATTGCTTCGCTGCGCTCGCAATGACGAAGTATTGAAGAAGGATTACGCACATGACCGCACGCATCATCGACGGCAAGGCCGAGGCGGCCAATCTGCGCGCCCGCGTCGCCCAGGACGTGGCGGCGCTGAAGGCCCGGCACGGCGTCACGCCCGGCCTCGCGGTCGTGCTGGTCGGCGAGGACCCGGCCAGCCAGGTCTATGTCCGCAACAAGGCGGCCCAGACGGTCGAAGCCGGCATGAATTCATTCGAGTACAAGCTGCCGGCCGATACGCCGGAAGCCGAGTTGCTCGCCCTGGTCGCCGAGCTCAATGCCCGTGACGACGTCAACGGCATCCTGGTCCAGCTGCCCCTGCCCCCGCACATCTCGGCCGCCAAGATCGTCAACGCGATCGCGCCGGGCAAGGATGTGGACGGGCTGCACCCGATCAATGCCGGCCTCCTGGCAATCGGCAAGCCGGGCCTGGCGCCCTGCACGCCATTGGGCTGCGTGATCCTGGCCAAGACCGTGCATGACAGCCTGCGCGGCATGGAGGTGGTGGTCGTCGGCCGCTCGGCTCTGGTCGGGCGTCCGGCGGCGCAGCTCCTCATCGCCGAGAACTGCACCGTCACCGTCGCCCATTCCCAGACCCGCGACCTGCCCGGCGTGTGCCGCCGCGCCGATATCCTGCTGGTCGCGATTGGCAAGCCGCTGATGGTCAAGGGCGACTGGGTGAAGCCGGGCGCCACCATCATCGATGTCGGCATCAACCGCGTGCCCAAGGACGGCGGCGGCACCCGCCTGGTCGGCGACGTCGCCTATAACGAGGCCGCCCAGGTGGCGGGCGCGATCACCCCAGTCCCCGGCGGCGTCGGCCCGATGACGATCGCCTGCCTACTGGCGAACACGGTGACGGCGACCCGGCTGAAGCACGGTCTCTGATCCTAGGCGGACCGCTCCCGTGATCGACAAGCTCGAATTCCTCCTCGCGCTGGCGCGGGAGAAACATTTCGGGCGGGCCGCCGAAAGCTGCGGCGTTACGCAGCCGACCCTGTCGGCCGGGGTCAAGCAGCTGGAGGACACTCTGGGCGTGCTGCTGGTCAATCGCGGCTCGCGTTTCCTCGGCTTCACTCACGAAGGGGAGCGGGTGCTGGACTGGGCGCGGCGGATCGTTGGCGATACGCGGGCGATGCGGGATGAGGTCAGGGCGCTGAAGCGCGGCGACCTGGTCGGGCACCTGCGCATCGCCGTCATCCCCACCGCGCTCGCCATGGTCTCGGCGCTGACCACGCCCTACCGTGCCAAGCATCCGGGCGTGCGCTTCACCATCCTGTCGCGCACTTCGGTCGAGACGCTGCGCCAGTTGGAAAATCTCGAGGTCGATGCCGGAGTAACCTATCTGGACAACGAGCCGTTGGGCCGGGTGCGCACCGTGCCGCTCTATTCGGAGGCCTATTGCCTGCTGACCGCGGCGGAAAGCCCGCTCGGCCATCGCGAGCAGGTGACCTGGGCGGAGGTCGGCCATATCCCGCTCTGCCTGCTGACCCCCGACATGCAGAACCGCCGCATCATCGACGGCCTGCTCGCCCAGGCCGGCCACGAGCATCTGGCCCCGACGCTTGAATCCAATTCGATGATCGTCCTGTTCTCGCACATCCGCACGCGGCAATGGGCGACGGTGATGCCGATCCGGCTGGCCGAAACGCTGGGGCTGGACGAAGTCACCCGCGCCATCCCGATCGTCGAGCCCACCGCCATCCACACGATCGGCCTGGTCGTGCCGAATCGCGAAGTGACATCCCCGCTGGCCGCCGCCCTGATCGCCGAGGCGCTGGAGGTGGCGGCGACGCTGGAAGGGTAGGCTCATTGTCCCCTCGCCCGTGAAACGGGAGAGGGAGGGGCCCGCGAAGCGGGAGGGTGAGGGGCGGCTGACGCCGAAGAGGCACCCTCACCCAGCTCCGGCTAAGCTCACTGCGATCGCTAAGCCTGCGCAACCCTCTCCCGCAGGCGGGCGAGGGATTTTGAATGAAGGTCGCATTGATAGATTCCCTCTATCACGCAACGAAACACCGGCATTGATCCGTGCTCACTTCGCGCCCAGATTCAAGCCTTAAACGATTGCGATAATCTATCGAGGCAAAAATGCCGTACGAGGCCTGGGAGGAGCAGCGGGCGCGGGACATCATCGCTGCGCAGGCCGGGGAGGCCGGCGCGACGCTGCCGATCCTTCATGCCTTGCAGGAGGTCTTCGGCTGTGTACCGGAGGCGGCCGTGCCGCTGATCGCCGACGTGCTCAACCTGTCGCGGGCGGAAGTGCATGGCGTCGTCACCTTCTATCACGATTTCCGCCGCAGCCCCCCCGGCCGCCATGTGCTGAAGCTGTGCCGGGCCGAAGCCTGCCAGGCGATGGGTGGGGAGGCACTGGCAGCGCGGGCCCGCGCCAGGCTCGGCATCGGCTGGGGCGAAACGACCTTCGATGGACGGGTAACGCTCGATCCGGTCTTCTGCCTCGGCCTCTGCGCCACCGCCCCGTCGGCGATGATCGATGGAAAACCCGTCGGGCGGCTCACCGAGGCCCGGCTCGACACGATGATCGAGGCGGCGCTGTGATGGCGAGACTCCATATCCCCAAGGATTCCGCCGCCGTAGCGGTCGGCGCCGATGAGGTCGCCCAGGCCTTTGCCGCCCATGGCATCGATGCCGTCCGTACTGGCTCACGCGGGCTTTACTGGCTGGAGCCGATGATCGAGGTCGAGACGCCGGAGGGGCGCGTCGCCTACGGCCCGGTCGCAGCGGAGGACGTAGAGGGCCTGCTGGCCGCCGGCGTCATGACGGGCGGCGAACACAGGCTGCGCCTCGGCCGGCCGGAGGAGATACCGTTCCTCAGGCGCCAGACCCGCCTCACCTTCGCCCGCTGCGGTATCGTCGACCCGCTGTCGCTGGAGGATTACCGTGCCCATGGCGGCTTCAAGGGACTGGAGCGCGCGCTGACCATGGCTCCGGCCGCGATCGTCGAGGAAGTCACCCAGTCCGGCCTGCGCGGCCGCGGCGGCGCCGGCTTCCCGACCGGAATCAAATGGAAGACGGTTCTCGATACGCCGGATAGCCAGAAATACATCGTCTGCAACGCCGACGAAGGCGACTCCGGCACCTTCGCCGACCGCATGATCATGGAAGGCGATCCCTTCCTGCTGATCGAAGGCATGACCATCGCCGGCCTCGCGG
>CAZNNJ010000033.1:0-14962 GCA_964574305.1 uncultured Rhodospirillales bacterium
CCCAGGGTGTTTTGGACCCCCTGGGGTGTACCGTCGACGACAACAGGGTTAGGCGCAAGCTGGGGATTATGGTGGGGCGGATGGAAGTCGTGCGGGTCGGGCGGGCGGCCGCCGACATGCTTGCCCCGCCAATACCGAAGGAGCTCGCGCCAAGGTTCGGCATCGTCCGTATCGACACCGATCATTTTCGATGATCGTGTGAATACGGCTTGGTCTCTGTTGCGGCAAACCGATCCTGCAACTGGCCGGCAAAATAAATTGTCGCGTTTATTTGCGATTCCCTTTCAGGCGCGAGGTCACCCGTCCAGCTCGCCGTAACGCCGGAATATCCCCTCCTCGCTGAATGAAAGGCGGCGCGGCGAGGTGAGATAGGCGGCGATCCGCGGACGCGCGGCGACGCGGCCGTGCAACGCCGTGAGGCGCGGCCAGTGCCTTTCCTGGCGGGCCATCGCGCGGGGAAAGGCATAGCGCAACCCCTCCACCACCTGGAACAGGCTGAGATCGGCGTAAGCTACGTCGGTGCCGATCAGCCAGGTGTCGCCCCTGGGATTGTTCGCCAGCACCTTTTCGAAATAGCCCAGATATTTGCCGATGCGGTTCTCCCTGAACTCCTTCGCGCGCCTCTGCGCCTCGGGTTTCTGATCCTCGTAATAGAGGCTGCCCGCGATCGGATGATGGGTGTCGTGCGCCTCCGCCACCAGATCGGCGACGGTCAGCTGAAGCTGATGGACGAACAGCCGGTCCGCCTGCCCGCGCGGGGCGAGGCCGAGCCGCGGCCCTAGATAGAGCAGGATATTGGCGACCTGGGCGATGACCAGACGGCCGTGGCGCAGGAAAGGCGGCGCGAGCGGCGGCCTTGGTGAGGAATTGTCCGCCATCATCGTCATCATCTTGGCCATGCCCTTTTCGGTACGGCCGATATCGTCATAATCGGCGCCGGCATCCTCCAGTGCCAGCCGGATAAACTCGCCCCGTCCCTGAATACCCGGCCAATAAAATAGTTCGTACGACATCTGTTTCTCCCGCTCCGCACGCATCCGATCGATGGTATTTTAGGCAAAGGCTTTAGGCTCGCCGCGATGGCATGATAATCAGTCCTCCGCGACTCAAGTCGGTAGGTAAAGATGGAAACACTTCTGAGCGCGTTGTTTCAGCCGGCGGGGCTGACGCCGCACGGTTTCTGCCTGTTGTGGGAGCCGGGCCTGATCTGGCTGCACGCAGTGTCCGACACGCTGATCGCGGTCGCCTATTACTCGATCCCGCTGGCGCTGATCCGGTTCGTCCGCCGCCGCGCCGATATCGCCTTCAGCTGGATCTTCTGGCTGTTCGCTGCCTTCATCCTGGCCTGCGGCACCACCCACATCCTGGCGATCGTGACCCTGTGGCAACCCGTCTACTGGATCGACGGCCTGGTCAAGGCGATCACCGCCGTTCTGTCGGTCACGACCGCCGTCATCCTGTGGCCGCTGATCCCGCGGGCGCTGGCCCTGCCGTCGCCGGCCACGCTGCGCGAGGTGAATGTCGAGCTGGCGCGCCAGATCGCCGAGCGCGACCATGCCGAGGAGCAGTTGCGCATCAGCGAGGCGCGGCTGCGCCAGGTCCAGAAGATGGAGACGATCGGCCAGCTGACCGGCGGTGTCGCGCATGATTTCAACAACCTGCTGACCGTCATGCTGGGCGGGCTCGATGCGATCGAGCGGCAGATCGTCGAGATTCCCGAAAGCCCCGCGATACAGCAGATCAAGCGGGCGGCGGCGATGGCGATGAAAGCGGTCGAACGGGCGGCGACGCTCACCCACCGCCTGCTCGCCTTCTCCCGCCGGCAGCCGCTGGAGCCCAAGCCGATCGACGCCAACCGGCTGGTCGCCGACATGTCCGAGCTGCTGAGGCGGACGCTGGGCGAGACGATCGACCTTGAGACGGTTCTGGCCGGCGGCCTGTGGAGCGTCACCGCCGACCCCAACCAGCTGGAGAACTCGCTGCTCAATCTGGCGGTCAACGCCCGCGACGCGATGCCGGATGGCGGCAAGCTGACTATCGAGACCAGCAACATCTTTCTCGACGAGGCCTATGTGGCGAAGCTGGTCGAGCCGCTGCCGGCCGGCCAGTACGTCATGATCGCGGTGTCCGACACCGGCGCCGGCATGGACAGCATCACGCTGGATCGCGCCTTCGAGCCGTTCTTCACGACCAAGGATATCGGCCGCGGCACCGGCCTGGGCTTGAGCCAAGTCTACGGCTTCGTGCTGCAGTCGCAAGGCTATGTGAAGATCTATAGCGAGCTCGGCCAGGGAACGGTGGTGAAGCTCTACCTGCCGCGGCGGATCGGGACGGACGCGGCAACGGATGCTGTGTTTGAACGGCGCCATTCTCCCGCCTCAGGAGACGGTGAAACCGTGCTGGTGGTGGAAGATCACGAGGACCTGCGCTCCTACAGCGCCGGCGCGGTCAGGGAGATGGGCTATCACGTGCTGGAGGCGGCGGACGCCAAGGCGGCGCTCACGATCTTGGAAAGCGACCAGCGGGTGGACCTGCTGTTCACCGATGTCGTGCTGCCCGGCGGCATGAACGGGCGGCAGCTTGCCGATGCGACGCTGAAGGCACGTCCGAGTCTCAAGGTGCTGTTCACCACCGGCTATACCCGCAATGCCATCGTCCATAACGGGCAACTGGTCCCGGGAATCCAGCTGCTGGGTAAACCCTTCACCTATTCCGACCTGGCGACCAAGATCCGCGCCGTGCTCGACGAGGATTAATCTCATCCTAGCCGAGGGGGGCGATCCCGAGCTTTTCGAGATCGCCCTCGGCGATGAAGGTCAGGCTGCCGAAGCCTGTGCTCGTGCCTTCCGGCCCGTACTGTACGACACGTACGGGCTGGATCCGGTGGATTGGCCTGCCGGTCGTGCCGTTCGGATAGCGCACCTCGGCATGGTGCGCCACGTCCCATATCTCGGCCTCGAGATGTCCGAGCCCGCGCCAGACACCCAACCCCAGCCCATCATTATAGCCACCGTAGCCCAGGCCCGGCATGGCGACCGATGGGCCTGAGGCCTCGACCTCGATCCGCGTCGTCTCGCCGTTGGTCGCGGTGACATCGAAGGCGGCCCGCCGCACTCGGCGCGGCCTTGTGTCGTCGATGAAGGCGGCCGCGATCTCGGCCGATCGGCCGAGCCAACGTGGGGCCCCTGTCGCCACCTCCAGGATCGACGACGAGAGATAGCGTGAACCGTCATTGCCGCGCGCCACCTGAACATGGCCGCCATGAGACTCGGTCGAGTAGAACAGGAAGGAGAACAGCCCACCGGCCGGCGGCGGCGCCTCGGCCGTACGCGGCTCGACGATGCCGACACGCTCACGTACACCCCAGGAATGGTCCCGGCACGACCACCAGTCGTCGACCGCGACCCGTTGCCCCTGAAGCTCCAGCCAGCCGGAGCAGCCGCCGGTCTGGTCATACCGGGCATAGTCCTCGATCACCCTGCCGGCGGAGCGGCGGAAATGCTGACGCTCTTCCTGCGGCGGCAGCCCGCCCAGCCAGTCGAGCTCACCCTTGAAGCCGTCGTGGTCGATCTTGAGGCGGATATGCCGAAACGGTTCGATCACCTCAATCGACAGCGGTCCGCATTCGGTCTTGTAGGCGGGACGCAGCTGGCGCGAGACGCGTAGATTGTGCTGCAGGCCGTCGACGACGGCGACCACCCCGCCATCGACGACATTCATGTTCTGATAAACGCCCATGGTGAATTGCAGGGTCGACCCGCCCTGCCGGTCCGACGCGGCGAACCACAGCCGGTCGAAGAAACGCGGATCGCTGGTGCCGACATGGTCGAATGTGGTCGGCAGCTGGTGCCAGACGGAATCGTCGAGTTCGGTCAGCATTTCAGGCTTTCTTTGCCGGCAGCCGCGCCGCCATGGAGATGGGGAAGCGCTCGGTGCGCTCGCGGAACAGGGCGACCATCTTGCCGTAGGCTGCCCCGCGCTCGGCGAGGATCGCCGGCATTGCCTGGACCAGCAGCCCACGCATCCGCACCTGCGTGTTTTCCAGCGCGGCAAGATCGGTGAGATCGCCGCCGGTCTTCGCCGCATCGATTTCCGCAACGAGGCCCGCGCCTAGCAGCGGCCTGGCGGTATCCAGCACCCCGGCCGTCGTCTCGATGTCCCAGCGAAGGAAGGCCGGGACAGCGTGCAAATTGGCCCGCAATGCATTCAGCGCGCCGATGACACTGCCCAGGATTTCCGCCGGATAAGGGGCGGCGATGTCCGGCGCGACCGCTTCCGCCAGGATGCGGCCCAGGCCGCCGAGCTGTTCGGTGAGGGTAGGATGCATCGCGTCAGGCCTCGATCAGGTCGAACAGCAGGCGGTAGATCGCGACCGGCTCATGCAATATCCGGTCGAAGCGGCCGTCGGCGAACGCGTGCTTGCCGGTCAGCACGGTCATCGCCTGCTTGAAATTGGCCAGCACATTCCACCAGCGTACGGCGGCGGGATCGGCGGTGAAGCCGGTGCGGGCGCTCCAGCGTTCGATCAGGTCTGACGGCTCCCAGACGCCGGGAATACGGTGCTCGCTGGCGCGCAACGGGTTGGTGACCCAGCCGATATCCTCCAGCGGGTCGCCCAGATGGGCGGTTTCCCAGTCGAGCACCAGCGTGACCTCGTCGCCCTGCATCAGGACATTGCCCGGTTTGAAATCGCCATGAACCAGGGTGACGGCGGCATTTTCCGACGCGCGCTCACGCAGCCAGGCGATCACCAGCTCCAATTCAGGCTCGGGCTCGAGTTGCACCCGCCGCAGCTCCGCCTCCCAGTAATCGAGAGCCACCGGGGCCGCCCGGTTGCCGGGGTCGTCGAGGACCTTGTCGAGCCCCAGCGCCCGCCAGTCCAGCCGGTGGATGTCGGCCAGCCGGTCATAGAGCCGGTGCGCGATGGCGAGGCGCCGGTCGAGCGGGCGGTCGCCGTTGAGCGCCATGTAGTCGCAAATGCCGTCGGCGAGGTCCATGACGATGGAGGGCCGGCCAAGCCGCGATCCATCGGCGTCGAGCCAGCGGACCCGAGGAACCGGCACGCTCGTGTCGGATAGCGCGCTCAAGATCGCGAATTCGAGCCGCCGGTCGGTCTCCAGCACGCTGCCCGCGGGGTCGCGGCGGGCGATGAAGGCTTGGGCGCAGGCCCGGCCGTCCGATGCCCAGGCCGCGTCGAACACCCAGTTCTCGCGCGAATAGCCGACCGACGTCCGGCGCAGCCCGTCGATGCGGGCGCCGGGATCGCCCAGCGCATCCGCCAGCCAGGCCCTGAGGTCCCGCTCTATCGTGTCAGCCATGTCTTCCCCTTTATGCAGGGAAGTAAACAATATGTTTTACTACGGCGCAACAGGCGCGATCAGCGCCCCGTGGAACATGTCGACCAGGTTCTCGCGGAAGGCCCGGTCGTCCAGCCGCTGCTCGCGCGAGCCGCCCCGGGCGCGCAGCGCCGCGGCATGAAGGTAGATGCTGTTCGCCACCGAGATCCGCTCGGTCAGGATGCCGTCCGGGATGCCGCCGATGCGGGAGCGCAGCAGCTCGGACGCCGCGCCGACCGCGGTGTCGCCGACCAGGTCGGCGATCTGGCTGAAGGACAGCGAGACGTCGTCATGCAGCTGGTTGATCAGCTGCACCACCGACCGTTCATGGTCGCTGCCGGTCGCCATCTCGGCAAAGGGCAGCACGAAAATGGCGGCAACCGGACGCAAGTCGCCCGGCGGTGCGGCGGCGGCCTCCGCCAGCAGAACGCGGCGGCGGGCGACCAGCGGCGGCAACTCACGCTCCAGCAGGGCGCGCAGCAGCCCCTCCTTGGAGCCGAAATGATAATGCAGCGCCCCGGCATTGCGCTGCTTCGCCGCCAGGCGGATTTCGCGCAAGGATACGGCGGCGATACCCTGGTCGGCGAAGAGACGCAGCGCCGTGTCGAGAAGCTGGCGGCGTGCCGGCTCGGAGCTGCGTGGCAAAACTTACCTGTTGGCGCGGGCGACGTGGCGGGCGACGCGGCGGCCCGAGAACACGCAGTCGGCGAAGGACAGGCCGCTGACATAGGTGTTGGAGGCGACGCCCACCGCCGTGCGTCCGGCTGCATAGAGGCCGGGGATCGTCTGCCCCGCCTCGTCCAGCACCAGCCCCGACCGCTCCTCGATCCGCAACCCGCCGAAGGTAATGACCGGCAGCGGCAGAAATTTCGAGGTAATCGAGATATCCATCGCATAGAAGGGCGGCGCTGCGATCGGCGCCATGTCGGTGCGCTGCTTGCCGAACGGGTCCTCGCCCTCGCCCCTGGCATAGGCGTTATAGGCGGCGACGGTCTCGGCCAGGCCCTGCCGGTCGATGCCCATCTTGTCGGCCAGCGCCTCGATCGTGTCGGCCTTCTTGTAGTTGAAGATCAGGTTCAGCAGCGTCAGGTCGCGCTGGAACGGCACGATGATCGGGTCCATGGCCTGCTTGAAGGCGACTTTACGCGAATCCCTGTCATAGATGATGTAGCCGACGCCACCATTATGGTCGCCGATCTGCTCGCCGAGACTGGCGCCATAGACGGTTTCGTCGATCATGCGCCTGCCTTTGGCGTTGACGACGATGGCGTCGGACCAGGCCTTGGGCGGGTTGATGAAACGCCAGGCGCTGATCTTGTCCATCAGCGCCATCTGCCCGCCGGCCCCGGCGCCCATCATGATCCCCTGCCCCTGGTCGCCCAAGGTGCCGTTGGGCATGCCCTTGGCATAGGCCGGGGCGAAATGCTGGACCATCGCCGGATTCATGATGAAGCCGCCGGTCGAGAGCAGCACGCCCTGCTTGGCGCGGATGAACCGCGTTTCCCGGTGCTTCGCCTCGACCTCGGCCGCCTTCTTCAGATAGTGGGTGCCGATGCCGATGGTGATCGCCGCGAAGGGCAGCGCCGGCGGCAGCATCGCCAGAAACTTGTCGGCGGTGGCGACGAACCTACCGAAGCGCCCGGCCTCCGGTGAATTCGCCGGGATCTGCAGAATCTTGATGCCGATCACCCGCCCGGTCCTGTCGCGCACCAGCTGCCGCGCCTCGGCATATTTGTGGAAATTGAGACCCTTCCTCATCGCCGAATCGCGCAACGGGCCCCAGATGCCGATGCCGACACCCCAGGCCTTCTTGCCGTTGGCGATATGGGCGCGATGGCCGCGCGCCGCCGGCTTGGCCCGCTTCACATACGACGCGACCAGCGAATTGTCGGGGTGATAGAGGAAATAGGCCAGCGGCGGATAGGACGCCTTCTTCTTCCACACCTTGCTGTTCATCTTGCCGCCATTGGCAAGGATCCAGTCGACCGTCTCGACGCTTTCATCGACGAACTTGCGCAGGGTCTCATCCGAGACGACGTCGCCGACCTCGATCTTGAGGTACTTGTACATCTCCTCGGGCGTGTCCTCCTCGCCCGCCTCTTTCTGGATCCTGGTGCCGCCGCCGGCATAATAGATGCCGCCATTGGCGGCGGTGGAGCCGCCGCCCTCGAACCGGTCGACCGCCGTCACCGTGAGGCCGCGCTCCAGCCCTTCCAAGGCGGCCGCCACGCCCGCGCCGCCCAGGCCGACGACGACGAGGTCCGCGGTTTCATCCCAGGCGAACGTGTCCGGGTTCTCGTCGATCAGCGGATCCTCGATGGCAACCCCCAGCTTCGTCGCCTCGGCAGCGTTGTACTTCACCAATCCCTCCCCGTTTCCCTGTGCCGCTCTCGGTTTTTATCTGGTCCGCGTCCCGGAACGGACCAGCGGCGCGACCTCGGCTTCGTCGTCAGGCGACGCCATCGGATGGCCCAGCGCCGTCAGCAGGGCATCGGCGGTCGCCGACCAGGGGATCGGCTTGAACTCGCGCCGCACCTGGGCCTCCCAGCGCGCCAGCCCCGCCGGGTCGTCGATCGCTTCGCGGATGGCGCGGTAGGCATCGTGCAGATTTTCGGGGTCGAAAGGCCGCGTCAGCTTGCCCCCCGCCTCCGGCAACGACATTCGGTTGGAGGTAAGGGAAGGCTTGCCCAGCGCCAGGCTCTCCGGCACCGGCAGGCCCCAGCCTTCGAAGAAGGACGGGAACAGGGTGAACCGGCACCCCTCATAGAGCGCCAGCAACTCGGCGTCAGTCGGATTCTCAACCAGCACCAGCTTGCCGTCGAGATTGTTGGTGTTGGCGATCTGGCGCATCAGGTCGTCGACCAGCCAGCCGACGCGCCCGGCGAAGACCAGAGTCGGAACCGAGTCCGCCGGCATCTCCTCAAGCATCCGGCGCCAGACCCGGAACAGGAGAAGGTGGTTCTTACGCGCCTCGATCGTCGAGACGATCAGCGCGTAGGAACCCGGCACCGGCAGGCGCGGCGTGCGCGCCGCTGCCACCGTTGTGCCCGCCAAACCGAAGCTCGTGCCGATCGGGATCGGCACGATTGGGTTCCTGAGCTTGATCCCACGCTCGCGGGCGAAGGCTTCCACATCCGCCATGGTCGCGCGCGATATGGCGAAGACGTGGTCGCACAGCGGGAAGATGCTGTCGAACCAGGCGCGGAAGACCCGCACCAGGCCGCGGTCGCACCATTCCGGCCGTCGGATCGGAATCAGGTCATAGACCAGCAGCCCGAATTTGAGGCCGCGGGCGCGCTGGGGCCGGATCAGCTGCGCATAATCCGGGTGCGACCAGGGCGAACCCAGGGCCAGCAATATGTCGCCCGGCGCCGAGTCCCGCTCGAAGGCGTCGCGGCATTCGGGAACAGGCGGGACCGGGACCTCGACAACCGGTTCAGGCTTGGGTTCGGGCGCGCGCAGCGTCCGAAACGGCCGCATCAGCCGGATGAAGATTCCGCGCGCCAGCGCGTCGATCAGCCCGCCCCAGGCGCGCAGCGCGCTGGTCTGGGTCAGCATGACCTCGATCACATGGGCCCGAAGCGACGGCGGCAAGCGGTGCACCAGCTTGCGCATGAACTGGCGCGCCGGCGCATGCGGCAGGATCGCCCCAGGCAGCACGATCTGCGGCGGTTCCGGCTCGGTTTCCGTCAGGCTGGTGAACAGGGCGACGATATCGGCCCAGGGAACGACATGGAATGTCTTGCGCGACGTATCGTGCCGGACGAAGCGGACGAATTCATAGGCGCCCGGCCGGGTCTGCAGCGCGGTGAATATTTCGAAGGCGAGTCGCTGAATCCCGCTCGGCCGTGGGTTGGCGCGCGCGTATTCGAACAAATCCTCGACATCGATCCAAAGCTTCGCAGGCACGCGTCAACTCGTCTTTAAACTGGCGCCGCGAGGCAGGAACTCTCTTGCGACAGGAACCATGAGCCTACAACGTTCCCGGAAAGTTACACAATTCCGCAAGAACTCCCCGCATGTCATTAATCGCCACTGGAAGGCGCTGGATAAACCAGTCTTTAACGACATTTTAGAGCGAATGTAAGACGGACTGTCGGCGGGGCCATAGAGAGGCCAGCAGCACGGCAAGGAAAACCGCGCTAATCGACAAACCGGCGATGACCGTCGATGAAACGAAGGTGATTTCCAGCCGGTGGCGCCCCGGCGGGATGGCGACCGCCTTGCCGAGCAGCTGCCCGCTGAACAGCGGCACCCGCTTTCCATCCAGCGTCGCGCGCCAGCCTGGATAATTGGCGTCGGCGATAAAGAACCAGGCCGGGCGAGCGGCGGTCACGTCGATGCGATATTCGGTCGATTTCGCCGTAAGCACATCGAACTGCCCCGGCGGATCGTCGTTCGCGGCGGGATCGTCGGCCAGTTCGGGCTGGGGCATGTCGGGCGGGTTCTCGATCACCAGCACCGGCGCCTTCAGCGCTGCGATCGCGTCCAGCGCCGCCTCCGGCGAGGCGACCGCGACATGATGGGCGTAAAGCTGGAAGCGCGGCCGGACGGCAGGGTTTTCCATGAAATAGACGCCGCGCCCGGGATCGCTCCAGAACTCGGCCGATCCGGGAACGTCCGACGGCTGGACGGCGGAGACGAACCGCACGGCAAGAAAATCCATCAGGCGCAGGCCCACGGGCGAGGCTGTCTCGCCCCGCGCCTCGTCCTCGATCCGCTTCTCCGCCAGGATCTGGCGGTGCATCGGCAGGGCCAGTGCCCCCTTGACCGCACGCAGGCCCCACATCGTGTTGGTCATGGGGCTGTTCGCCTCGATCATCCGGCGCGCCAGCTCGCTTTCGATCGGCGCGCGCGGATCCTGGAAGCCGTAGATCCCGGCCTCGGAGATGTCGAACAGCTTGTCGTCCCGCTTCCCGGGCTCAGCCCGGATCGCCGCAGCCGATGCCGGCTCGGCCAGAACGGAGGGCTCGAAGAAATGATAGAGATGCAGGCGCAGGTTCATGCATTCCGCGACCAGCAGGACGAGCATCAGCGGCGCGAGGAACCGCCCCCGCCCGGCCAGGATGAGCGCCGCACCGCCGAGAACGGCGGCCAGGACGAAGCCGAAATTCCCCGACCTGAGATCTGGCGCCCACGTAAAACTCAATCCGGCGGCCCAGAACGCAACGATCAGCAGCCCGGTCGCCAGCCGCGGTATGCCGTCGGGCGCTTTCACGGTCCGCAGATCGTCGAGCCCCCGCAGCCGGCCCAGCCCGTCGATGGCCAGGGCGGCCAGCACGGCAAAGCCGACGACCGCGATGTTGATATAGAGATGGACGGTCCTGAAATAACGGAGGCCTGGGACCAGGTTGTGATGGTACGCCAGGCGGAACAGGGGCGATGCCTCCTCCATTCCGAAATTCATCAGGACGAAGGCGGCGAGCACATGCCCCTTCACCCGGGCCGGCATCCTGAGGGCGAGGATCAGCGAAGCCGGCAGGACGACCAGGAGGCTTCCCGGACCGAAGAAATAGTCCCGCGACCCCTCGAAGCTTGGCCAGGTGAACATCAGGCCCCTGAAATAGGCGATGGCGGGAACCTTGACATAGAGGCCGATGCCGCCGCTGCGGTGGGACAGGCCGGTCAATTCCAGCAGGGGGAGCCACTGAATCGCGCTCAAGCCTGCACAGACCAGGTTCGCGAACAGGCCGGTTCCGGTGCGCAGCCGCCACTCGTCCTTCCAGATCCGGCGGGTCTCGCCGTCGAACGGCGCCACCAGCAGACGCGACGCCATATAGAGGACGGCGCCGTGAAAGGCCTGCGGATATCCTGACAGGATGATCGCGGCGACGGCGGCGCCGAGCAGGGCGCCCGACCGCATTCCGGGACGCTGAAGCCAAACCTCCAGCGCCCAGAACGACCAGGGGACCCAGGTCAGCGCACCGTGAATCGTGACGTTCTGAGACGAGCCGACCCAGATCGGCGAGAAAACGATCGCCAGCGACGCGAAGGCCGACGATGCGGGGCTTGCGCCGAGGCAGCGGCACAGGCCGATCACCCCCGCCCCGGTCAGCAGCATCATCAGCCACTGGCCGATATTCATCGCGGCGATGACACCGGTCAGCGGCGCCACGATCCAGGCGAGTACGATGGTCAGCGGGCTGGCGAAAGCACCCTGGCCCTCAGCGAAGACCGGATGCCCGCCATAGACCCCGTCGGCCCACAGAAGCTGTCCCAGAGGGCGGAAGCTTCTTGCCTGCATCGACAGCATCGACAGGCTGTCGGTGATCGAATCGCCGTGGATGATCGTCTTGCCGTCGAGCAGGGCCGGCTTCCAGAAGATGGTCGCCAGAACCAGGACGGGTAGGAAGGCGAGCGCCCAGGAGCGAAGCGTAGCCACCTAGTCGGAAAAAGCGTACCGGATGATGGCGTAGAGCGCCCGGAACGCATCCTTGAGACCGATCTTCTTACCTTCCTCGTAAGTGCGGCCGTAATAGGAGATGCCGACCTCATAGAAGACAGCTTTCTTTTTCGCCAGCTTGGCCGTGATCTCGGGCTCGAAGCCGAACCGGTCCTCGCGGATGGTGACCGACTGGATCAGCTCGCGGCGGAAGACCTTATAGCAGGTCTCCATGTCGGTGAGGTTGATGTTGGTCATCGCGTTGGAGGCCAGGGTCAGAATCCGGTTGGCGATCATGTGCCAGAAATAGACCACGCGATGCGCATCGCCACCGGCGAAACGCGAGCCATAGACCACATCCGCCCCGTGATTGAGGATCGGGTCGAGCAGCTTGGGATATTCCTTGGGATCGTATTCCAAGTCGGCATCCTGGATCAGTACAATGTCGCCGGTCGCGCCGGCGAAGCCCGTGCGCAGCGCGGCGCCCTTGCCCTGGTTCTTCTCGTGAAAGAGCACCTTGTCGACCAGATGGGCCAGCTCGCCCTTCAGCATCTCGCGCGTGCCGTCGGTCGAACAGTCGTCGACGACGATGATTTCCTTCTGCGCAACGGCCGACGCGCGCACGAGATCGATGATCTTCGCGATCGTATCACGTTCATTGTAGCAGGGGATGACGACGGAAAGCCGGAAGTTGTTTGGATCGATCATTTCTTGGAATTTGGTTTCTGCCTGTATGCAGCCTGTACATGGATCGACGCCAGCACGCCATACCGATCTCGCTACTCCGGCCAACCGGGCTCGACGACTTCGGCCTCCAGCCGGGGGGCGAGGCCGACCCGGTCCTTGGGCGTGCGCGAATGGTGGCTGAGACCGAGCCACGTACCGAGATCGTTCTTGATCCGCGCCCAGTGATCGCCGAGGCGCAGCGGCTCTTCCGCCGTTTCGCGGGTGCGCATCGCGTAATAGGCGCGGGCGAGTTCGTCCAGGCTGCTGTCGCCGAACGGGATATAGTCGATCGCGCCCGGCGGCTGGTCCTCGGGCAGGTACATATTGGCGAAGAACCGGCCATAGCCGTAGCGGGCGCGGTCATAGCGGCGCAGCTTGGCGACGCGCTGGCTGCGGCCACGGATCACCCACTCGAAATGCACCAGGTAGGCATCGAGCGGCAGCCGCAGATACCGGTCGATCAGGAAGCCGTCCGAATGCATATGGGAGATGAAGGTCACGTCCCTGGGCCGGAACAGCCGCCAGTGATGATCGGCGCCGTTGATGCCGAGGCGGTCGCGCCAGAACTCCGAATGGCCGTATGTGAGCGGCTTGCCCGGCTCCCACCAGGCCCAGCGGCGCGGGATCGCCGCCGATTGCGCCGGCGTGCCGGCCGGCGGGGCGGTCCTGAGCCGCTCCAGCAGCGCGTCGGACGGGATCTCGTCGTCATGGATGAACAGCGCCCATTGCGTCTCGACCACCTGGCGGGTCATGGCGACGACGCCTTCCGTGAAGACGAAGCCGGGCATGTCGACGACGCGCGCGCCGTGGCGCCGGGCCACCGCCTTGGTGTCGTCCCTGGTGCGGGTGTCGATCAGCAAGGTGGGGGCGATGCCGCGCGCCCGATAATGCTCCAGCACCACGCCGATCCAGCCGGCACTGTCGCGGGTCGGGATGACGACCGTATACCAGGGATCGGTCACGCCGCCCGCTGCGCGATGCGCAGGGCGATGTGCGCGCCGCGACGGCGCAGCGGAACCTCGACGAAGCGGTAATTGAACTCGGTCAGGACCACCAGCAGCCCGAATCCGGTCAACGCCAGCCGCAGCGTGAAGCGGTGGTCGAAGACCGTACCCGGCGGCTCGATCCGGAACCAGATCTCCCGCGCCAGGAAAAAGGCCGGGATATGAATCAGATAAAGCGCATAGGACCGGCTTCCGACCCACAGCATGACCCGCTTCACCAATCCCGGCGGCATCAGATAGTCCTGGTCGTAGGAGGCGAGGAAGACCAGCACGGCCGAGATCAGCGCCACCAACCCGATGGTGAAGGACACGACGGTGAGCCCCGGCCCCCCGACCGCGGCAAGGCTGACGGTCAAGAAGACGAGCAGCGCGATGCCGGCCAGCGGCCGGCCCTTGAGCCCGGTGGGCTGGAACAGGTGATAGGTCGGGCTGCGGCTCCAGATCGCCAGCAGGACGCCCATCATCAGAGCGTCGCTGCGCAGCATGTTGAGCAGCAGGCCGAGATCGGAAGTGTGCGGACCGACCCGGACGATGAAGAATTGGACCAGTATCCCCGCCGCCAGCACCCAGGGCAGCCGGCGGCCAGCGAAGAACAGGACGATGGGCAGCAGGATATAGAACTGCTCCTCAAGCGACAGGCTCCAATAGGGGAAGGCGGCGCCCGGCTCGGCATGGCCGTAGATGATGGCGATGCGGAAATTGGCGACATCCAGCAGCGCCGCCACCACGCCTTCGAAATTGGCGCGGAAACTCCAGAACACGCCCGACCGGTTGAAGAGCGCCGCCGACATCAGGATGACGGCGAGCCACAACCACGCGGAGGGCAGCAGGCGCCAGATGCGCCGCACCCAGAAGGACAAGGCTGCATTGAAGAACCCGGCCGTGCCGCTCGCCATCTCCAGCATGGGCAGCAGGCTGCGGGTGATGACGAAACCGGAGATGGCGAAGAACAGGTCTACGCCGCTCCAGAAGCCAAAATAGAAATAAAGGCGGGTCTCGGGCCCCCAGATCCAGGGAAACAGGTTGATCCGCGTGTGCTCGATCAGCACGAAGATCACTGCGATGCCCCGCAGCAGCTCGATATCGGCGATCTTGCCGTGGCGTTCGATCTGGCTGTGGCCTTCAGGCGTCACGGCGGCCCCGGCAGGTTGAGGAATTCGCGCAGCCGCGCCTCGATCAGGTCCTGCGCGCAATGGGCCTTGAGGTCCCGGTTTGCGGCGGCCGACATCCGCGCATAGCGGGCCGCGTCGGTCTTGGCAACCCGGTAACTGTCGGCGTAGGCCCGCATCAGCGAGCCGAAATCGATGCGGTGCCGCCGGGTGCGGTAGGCTTGGCGCGGATCGTGCGGCCAGCACCAGGGCTCGAGGCTCGAATCGACCGGAAAGCTGTTCTCGTCGGTCAGGTAATCGACCAGCGCGGTGTTGCGCGGCCCGATCGCCGGCTTGCCGGCCGACATGACCTCCATCCACGGAATGCCCTTCCCCCTGCCGCCCGAGGCATTTACCCCCGTACGG
>CAZNNJ010000033.1:14972-16716 GCA_964574305.1 uncultured Rhodospirillales bacterium
CGCCGGCCGAGGGGTTAGGGGCGATCGAGGTCGGGCCGGCCAGCCTTTCGTAATCGGCATCTTCGAGATAGCCGAGGATGATGATGATCCGGCATCTGAACGGCGCCAGGCGGAAGATCGTCTCGAGCTGGTGCTCGAAGGCAAGGTCGCGGTCGTGATGGGTGAACTTGAAGATCAGGGTCGCGTCCGCCTGCTCACGCAAGGTCAGCACGAAGCCGCACAGCATATCGTGCCAGTTCTTGCGCCCGTCCCGCGGGTTGAACACGGAGGTATAGACGACCCCTTCCAGGTGAAGGGGGATCGCCTCGGCCGCGTCGGGCAGACGGCGCAGGGCCGGATCGAAATCGGGGGCGGCAGTGTCGACGACCGTGCCCTTGACCACGATATCGACGCCGGAACAGACCGGACGCGGCGGGAATTTGCGGTACAGGATATCGAACCGGTCCCATACCGGGGCTGGGATCGAGACGATCGGGAAATCCGCTCCCATCGCCGCCTTCACCGTTTGCACGGTGAAGTTGGAGTGGGTGATGGCATGGCCCAGCCGGCCGAAGGTGGTGCGCCAGTCGTTGCGCTCGTCGCCGTCCCAGACATCGCTGGGCAGCGTGTCGAATTCCCAGGCGAAGATCGGATAGGTCGGGCAGTCCAGGCCGATCTCGGTCTGGTGTGGCGGGGCGAAGGACAGAAAGATGCAGTCCTCACCGCGCGCCCGGGCGCTTGCGCGAATGGCATCCGGTTCCGTCGCGGGATCGCCGATGGCAACGACCAGCCCGATCCGCTCCAGTACCGGGCGGAATTCCTTGAGCACGAAATAATAGCTGTACTCGGATTCGCCCAGCCGCTCCGACAGCGCCCCCTTAAAGGTTTCCGAGTAAACGATGATGATCATGTCGTTTCCGGTTCAGTGGCCCGTGCCGGCCGCTGCGGGACCGGCGCATCGACCGCCGGGCGCACGGCCCCGGCCACCTGCTCCATGATGTACCGCAACCGTTCCCGCACCGCGTCGTCCGAACAATAGTCGCGCATGATCCTTTCGGCGTTCGCCCCCATCGCGGCATAGCGCTCAGGGTTTTCCGTCGCGACGCGGTAGCTGTCCTGAAAGGCGGCAGCCAGCGTGTCCCATTTCAGCCGCTCGCGCATGGTCGTGTAGAGGAAGCGCGGGTCATTGGGCCACACATTATGCTCGGGCGTGGTCTCCAGCACGAAGGCGGCGCTGGGGTCGATATAGTCGGCCATCGCGGTATGGCAGGGCGCGATCACCGGCTTGCCGACCGACATGAACTCCATCAGCGGCATGCACAGCCCCTCGGCATTCGAGGCGTTGACGTAAAAGCTGGTCGCCCCCATCAGCCCGGCATAATCGGCATCCTCCAGGAACCCGTCCATCGTCACGACCCGGCACTTGAACGGCGCCGAGCGCGCCAGGATCAGGAACAGGTCGCGGCGATAGGAATGGGGGTCGCCCTTGACCATCTTCAGCACCAGCGTCGCGTCGGGAACGTCGCGGAACGCCCAGCAGAAGGCTGTCAGCATGTCGTGCCAGTTCTTGCGCCCGTCGGTCGGGTTCAGCATCGACGTATAGACCACGCCGCCCAGAGACACGCGCACCTCGGGCACTGCCGGTGGCGGTGGCGGGGGTGGCCCGGGCGGCAAGGATTCGGGAGCGGGGACCGCCGGCTCGGGCGGCGGCGGCACCGACACGGGCGGCGCCGGCGGTTTCCATCCCGTCAGGCGTCGATATGCT
>CAZNNJ010000034.1:0-16666 GCA_964574305.1 uncultured Rhodospirillales bacterium
TCAGGATGGCGCGGACCTTGGCGATGCTTTCGTCCAGGTCGCGATTGACCACGATGTAGTCATATTCGGGAAAGTGGCTGAGCTCGCTGGCGGCCTTGGCCATGCGGCCGGCGATCACCTCGGCGCTGTCGGCGGCGCGGGTGGTCAGGCGCTGGCGCAGCGCGTCGATCGCGGGCGGCAGGACGAAGACGGTCACGAGATCGGGCTTGATCTTGCCGGTCAGCTCCTGCGTGCCCTGCCAGTCGATATCGAACAGCACATCGCGTCCGGCAGACAGCGCGGCCTCGACCGGAGCCTGGGGCGAGCCGTAGGAGTTGCCGAAGACAGTTGCGTGCTCCAGCAGCGCATCGGCGGCAACCAACCGGTCGAACTCGGCCTGGTCGATGAAACGATAGTCCCTGCCGTCGACCTCGCCGGGGCGCTGCGGCCGCGTCGTCACCGAGACCGACATATCGAGCTCAGGCTCCAGCGCCAGCAGGCCGCGCGCGATGCTGGTCTTGCCGGCGCCCGAGGGCGATGACAACACCAGCGCCAGTCCGCGCCGGCCCAGGCCGTCAACACTCAATTCCGTTCTCCCTGGGTCCGCTCTCCCTGGGCCGCATGCTCGATCTGTCTGAGCTTGGTCACGTTGCGGTTATGGTCGTCGAGGGTCTCGGCGAAGGCATGCTTGCCGGTGCCGTCGGCGACGAAATAGAGCGCGCCGGTCGAATCGGGGTGCAGCACGGCCTTGAGCGAGGTGCGCCCGGGGCAGGCGATCGGCGTCGGCGGCAAGCCTTCGTACATGTAGGAATTATATGGCGAGTCCGTCGCCAGGTCGGCATGGCTCAGCGGCCGGCCGAGCGGCGCCTTGCCCTGGGTCAGCGCATAGATGACGGTCGGATCGGCCTGCAGCTTCATGCCCTTGCCCAGCCGGTTGAGGAACACCGCCGCGATTTTCGGCCGTTCGTCGGGCAGCTTGCTCTCCTTCTCGACGATCGAGGCCAAGGTCAGCGCCGCCGCCGGCGACGGCAGGGTGCTGCCGGTGTTTCGATTGCTCCAGGAATCGGCCAGGAACTTGTCCATCGCCTTGCGCATGCGCACGACCATATCGGCGCGCCCGTCGCCCAGCGAGAAATTATAGGTGTCGGGCATCAGGCTGCCTTCGGGCGGCACTTCGCCGACGGCGCCGGACAGCGCCGGCTCGGCATCGATGATGGCGACGATCTCGGCGACACTGAGCCCTTCGGGGGCGGTCAGCCGGTGGACGACCGTGCGGCCGTCGCGCATCTGGTGCAACACGTCATGCAGGCTCTGGCCAGGCAGGAAAGCATATTCGCCGGCATGGAGCGGCTTGCCGGTGTCGAAGGCCAGCACCGCCGCTTCGAAGAACCACCAGTGATCGACGATGCCGGCCTGCTCGAGCTGCTTGCCGATCGCCTCGGTGCGGCTGCCCTTGGCGATCACCACCGTCGTCGGCGCCGTCGACGGACCGGCCCCGTACAGTTCCCGCCCCGCGTAATAGCGTGCGCCAACCCCCGCCGCGCCGACAATAACGGCCAGAACGAGGGAGACGCGAATCACCAGCCAGAGACTCTTCATGGCTGGAAGCTAAGGGTTTAGTGAGCGGCTTTGAAGATCAGCGATGCATTGGTGCCGCCGAATCCGAAGGAATTCGACAGGGCTGCGCGAATCTTCCGCTCCCGTGCCTTGAGCGGCACCAGGTCGACGCCGAGGCAGTTCTCGGACGGATCGGTGAGGTTCAAGGTCGGCGGGGCGATCTGGTCGCGCATCGCCAGGATCGAGAAGATCGATTCAACCGCGCCGGCCGCGCCAAGCAGATGGCCGATGGAAGACTTGGTCGACGACATCGACACATTCTCGGCCGCCGCGCCGAACAGCCGCTTCACGGCGCCGACCTCGATCTCGTCGCCCAGCGGCGTGGAGGTGCCGTGGGCGTTGACGTAATCGACATCGGCCGGGCTCATGCCGGCCCGCTTGAAGGCGGCCCGCATGGCACGGTACGCACCGTCGCCCGATTCGGACGGGGCGGTCATGTGATAGGCGTCACCCGACAGGCCATAGCCCGCGACCTCGGCATAGATCTTGGCGCCGCGCGCCTTGGCATGCTCGAGCTCTTCCAGCACGACGATGCCGGCACCCTCGCCCATGACGAATCCGTCGCGGGCCTGGTCGAACGGGCGCGAGGCCGCTTCCGGCGTGTCGTTGAAACCGGTCGACAGTGCCCGGCAGGCCGCGAAGCCGCCCAAGCCGAGCCGGCCGATCGCCGCCTCGGTGCCGCCGGCGATCATCACGTCGGCATCGTCGAGCGCGATCAGCCGCGAGGCGTCGCCGATCGCATGCGCGCCGGTCGAGCAGGCCGTGACGACCGAATGGTTGGGGCCGCGGAACCCGTAATTGATCGAGATATGGCCCGACGCCTCATTGATCAGCGAGGCCGGGATGAAGAACGGCGAAATCCGCCGGGGACCACGCTCATGCAGCGTGACCGAGGTGTCGTAGATATAATTGAGACCGCCGATGCCTGAGCCCACCATCACGCCGGTGCGCTCCCGCGCCTCGTCGTCCGGCGGCACCCATCCGCTATCGGCCACGGCCTCGTGGGCCGCGGCGATCGCGAAGACGATGAACGTGTCCATCTTTTTCTGTTCCTTTACAGGAACATAGTCGTCGGCGTTGAACAGGCCCGAGGCAGTGTCGCCCCTGGGCACCTGGCCGGCGATCTTCGCCGGCAGGTCGCTGACATCGAAGGACTGGATTCCGCTGATGCCGGATCGGCCAGCCAGAAGCTGGGCCCAGACGTTTTCGACACCGACGCCCAGGGGGCTGACGATCCCGAGACCGGTAACGACGACTCGTCTCATGTTATTTACCGTTTTTCCACGAACCGGCGGCGGAAGCCTCGGCGCATCACGCGCCGGTGCTGTGCTCCTTCAGATAGTCGATCGCGTCCTTGACGGTCAGGATCTTCTCGGCCGCATCGTCCGGAATCTCGACCCCGAACTCTTCCTCGAACGCCATGACCAACTCGACCGTGTCGAGGCTGTCCGCGCCCAGGTCGTCAATAAAGCTGGCGCTTTCCGACACCTTGGCCTCATCGACGCCCAGATGCTCGACAACGATCTTCTTTACGCGCTCGGCAATATTGTCGCTCATTCCTTAAACTCTCCCGTCTACTAACGAAATGATGATCCGATCCGGATGTGGCGTGGACCGCCAAGGCAATTCAGCGCTAGTCAGCTATCACGTCTTTCCGAAACTCGCCAGCGCCCCGCATCCGGTGGGGCGCGTAACGATCCCTTAAAGCATAGCTCCCTTTAGAGCATCGCCAGGCCGCCATTCACATGGAGCGTGGCACCTGTCGTATAGGCTGCTTCCTCGCTTGCGAAATACACAACCGCGGCCGCGATCTCAGCTGAGACGCCGAGCCGGCCAGCCGGAACGTTGCCCGCGATACGCTGGTTCTGTTCCTCCGTCAACACGGCGGTCATGGCCGTGTCGATGAAGCCGGGGGCGACGCAGTTGACTGTGATGCCCCGGGACGCGACCTCGGCGGCCAGCGCCTTGGTCATGCCGATCATGCCCGCCTTGGACGCGGCATAGTTGGCCTGGCCGGGATTTCCGGTGGCGCCGACGACCGAGGTGATGCCGATGATCCGGCCCCAGCGCCGCTTCATCATGCCCCGCATCGCAGCGCGGGCGAGCCGGAACCCGGATGTGAGGTTGACCTCCAGAACGCGGTCCCAGTCCTCGTCCTTCATGCGCATCGCCAGCTGGTCGCGGGTGATGCCGGCATTGTTGACCAGGATGTCGACCTTGCCGCCCAGCGCCGCCTCGGCATCGGCGAAGGCCTTGTCGGCGGCGGCGCGGTCGCCGATGTCGGCGGTGACGATATGCGCCTTGTCGCCGATCTCGGCAGCGAGCGCCTGCAGCGGCTCGAGCCGCGTGCCGCCGAGCGCCACGGTTGCGCCCTGCGCGGCCAGCGCGCGGGCAATGGCGGCGCCGATCCCGCCCGATGCGCCGGTGACGAAAGCCGAACGGCCGGTAAGGTCAAACATCATAATGTCTTCAATAGTGTTTCGATGTCGGCCGGGGTTCCAACCGAGGAGCCGGAAATTTCCGAATCGATACGCTTGACCATGCCGGCCAGCGCCTTGCCGGCGCCGAGCTCGACGATGCGGCTCACGCCGTCGGCCTTCATCCTGAGCACGCTCTCGCGCCAGCGCACCCGGCCGGTCACCTGCTCGACCAGCAGCCGGCGGACCTCGGCCGGCGTCGTGACCGGCGCGGCGGTAACGTTGGCGATCACCGGCAGCGCCAGCGGCGCGATCGTGGCCTTTTCCAAGGCCTCCGCCATCGCGTCGGCGGCGGGCTGCATCAGGCGGCAATGGAAGGGTGCGGAGACCGGCAGCATGATGGCCTTGCGGAAGCCTTTCTCGGCCGCGATCTTGATCGCCCGCTCGACCGCGCCCTTGTGACCGGAGATGACGACCTGGCCCGGCGCATTGTCGTTGGCGGCCTGGCAGACCTCGTCGGGGCCGTCGGGATTGGCCTCGGCCGCTGCCGCGATCTCAGAGGCGGACTCGAAATCGGCGCCCAGGATCGCGGCCATGGCGCCGACGCCGACCGGCACAGCGCTCTGCATGGCCTTGCCGCGCAGCTTCAGAAGCCGCGCAGCGTCCGGAACGGTGAAGGCGCCGACAGCGGCCAGCGCCGAATATTCGCCCAGCGAGTGGCCGGCGACACAGGAAGCGACCTCGGGCAGCGGCTTCATGCCGAGCTCGGCCAGCACCCGCGCGACGGCTATGGAGACTGCCATCAAGGCTGGCTGGGTGTTCTCGGTCAGGTTCAGCTCATCCTGCGGCCCTTCGAACATGAGGCGCGACAGATGCTGCGACAGGGCGTCATCGATTTCCTGGAAAGTCTCGCAGGCGGCGGGGAACGCGTCGGCGAGGTCACGCCCCATGCCGACGGCCTGGCTGCCCTGCCCCGGAAAGACGAATGCAAGCGACATGATTCTTCTGGATTATTACGCGGACGGTACAGATAGCCTGTGACATGAGGCTGTCAAGGCGAGTTGCAACCTGCAATCCGGCCCCACCCTTGCCCTCATCGGCCAAATATGCTTTATGCGCCGCTCACTCCTTGCCAGCGTTTGCCAGATGCTGGCTAGGTCCGGGCGGCTGATCCATGTGGGACACAGCGCCGGGCCACCAACAGCCGAAGGGAGTCCACATGGCATTGTACGAGACCGTGTTCATCGCACGGCAAGATATCACGTCTGCCCAGGCGGAAGCGCTGGCGGAAACCTATTCCCAGTTGATCGCGGACAATGGCGGCAAGGTCGCGAAGACCGAGCATTGGGGCCTGAAGACCCTTGCCTTCCGCATGAACAAGAACCGCAAGGGCCATTACGTCCTGTTCAATATCGACGCCCCACCGGCGGCCGTGCTGGAGATGGAGCGCAACATGCGCATCAACGAAGACGTGCTGCGCTATATGTCGATCCGTGTCGACGAGCATGAGGAAGGCCCGTCGGCAATGATGCAGAACCGTGGCGGCGACCGTGCCGAGCGCGGTGACCGTGGCGATCGCGGCGGCGGCTTCGGGCGTGGCCCGCGCGGCCCGCGCCGTGACGATCGCGACGACCGTGGCGAAGCGCCCGTGGCCGCTCAGGGAGAAATCGAATGACGATGGATATGGGTGACGGCGGCCGCCAGCAGCAGACAAGGCGTCCGTTTTTCCGCCGGCGCAAGACGTGCCCGTTCTCGAGCCCGCATGCGCCGAAGATCGATTACAAGGATGTGAAGCTGCTCCAGCGCTTCATTTCCGAACGCGGCAAGATCGTGCCGAGCCGGATCACCGCCGTTTCCGCCAAGAAGCAGCGGGAACTGTCGCAGGCGATCAAGCGCGCGCGGTTCCTCGGCCTGCTGCCCTACGTGCTGAAGTAAGCGTCGGCGGTCTCCGCCGATGGCCTCCGACAGCCTGCGCGGCCTGCGTCAACCGCTGGCCGCACTGGCGACCGGGCTGCTCAGCGCGGGTCTGGCGCTGTCGATCGAGACCAGTTCGCTGTGGCGGCTGATCTTCCTGGCCCTGGCGCCGCTGCCGCTGTTCGTCGGCGGATTGTCGGCGGGGCCATTGACCAGCCTGGCGGGCGGCCTCACCGGCGCGGTGCTGGTGACGGCGGCGGCCGGATCGGTCGGCGGCGGTACGTATCTGGGGGCGGTTGCGCTCCCGATCGCCGTCCTGGTCTGGCAGGCCCTGCGGTCGGTCCAGACTGAGGGCGCGAAGAAGGTCTGGTATAGCGGCGGCAACCTGCTGCTATGGCTGGCCGGGCTGGGATTGGTCGGCGTCTGCGCGCTGATCGGCTATTTCGCCGTCGCGCATGGCGGCCTCGCCGCCGTGATCGGCGGCCGGTTCGATCTGGCGCCAGAGGCCGCGGCCATGGCGGCGCGGATCGCGCCGGGGCTGGCGGTGGCGGCGTGGATGGTGATCGTCGCGGCCGACGGCGTGGTGGCCGAGTGGCTGGTGATGCAGTTCGGGCTGGCGGTCCGGCCCCCGATCGACGTGCGGCGGATCAGCCTGCCGATCTGGATCGGGCCGATCCTGATGGTCGCGGGCCTGGCGGGCGCGATTTTGCGCGAGGGCACGGTCGGCATGGTCTGCCTCAACTCGGCGATCGTGCTGTTGGTGCTGTTCGCGTTCTTGGGGCTGGCGCTGATCCATGCGGTGCTGGGGCGGTTTCCCGGCGGTTCCGCGTGGATCGTCGCGGTGTATCTGGGTTTGCTGGGCGCGCCGGCCTTTCTCGGCTGGCGGGCCCTGTTGATTTTCACGTTGATGCTGGCCGGCGTTGGGTCGGCGGATCAATTGATCGATTTCCGTGACCTTCGCGGGTTGCGGTCTGGAATGAGAAGGAAGTGAGGACGTTATGGAAGTCATCCTCTTGGAGCGCGTGCCCAATCTCGGCCAGCTGGGCCAGGTGGTTAAGGTAAAGCCGGGCTATGCCCGCAATTTCCTGCTGCCGACCAAGAAGGCGCTGCGGGCCACCAAAGAAAACCTGGCCTATTTCGAGAAGCAGAAGGCCGTGATCGAGCAGACCAATGCCGAGCGCCGGGCCGGCGCGACGCAGCAGGGCGGCAAGATCGACGGCGCCGCGGTCGTCATCGTCCGCCAGGCCGCCGAGTCGGGCCAGCTCTACGGCTCCGTGACCGCCCGCGACATCGCCGACGCGGTCTCCGCGCTGGGCAACCCGGTCGAGCGCAGCCATGTCATCCTCAACCAGGCGATCAAGACGCTGGGCCTGTTCCCGATCACGCTCCAGCTTCATCCGGAAGTGGCCGTGACCGTCACGGTCAACATCGCCCGCTCGGAAGAAGAGGCGAAAACCCAGGCGGAGCGCGGCGAAGCGCTGATCGGCCGGGCCGAGGAGGAAGAAGAGGAAGCCCAGGAAGAGGCCGTCGAGGCCACTCGCGAGGAAGCCGAAGAGGCCTGACGATATCGGGCGGCGGGGAGTTATCCCCGCCTTTCCCCGCCTGTGGATAAAATCTATCCACGGCAATCTCTCCGCGTCCTTCGCGAAGTTTGTGTCGTGCCCGCGCGTCTCTGATAGGATGTCCGGATGGCTGAGCGCGAAACAGTTGTCCCTCTTACAACGATAACATCGCCGGCCCGCGGGCGGGCCGAGCCACGGCAGATGCCGCACAACGCGGACGCCGAGCAGGGGCTTCTGGGCGCCCTGCTGATCGACAACCGCGCCTACGAAAAAGTCGCCGACTTCCTGAAGGTCGAGCATTTCTATGCCCCGGCCCACGGCCGCATCTACGGCCTGATCGCCAAGTTGATCGAGCGCGGCCAGATCGCCTCTCCGGTCACCGTAAAACCGCTGGTCCATGAGGATGAGAACCTCTCCCATCTGGGCGGCGGCGCCTATCTGGCTGACCTCGCCGCCAGCGTCGTCAGCATCCTGTCGGTTGAGGATTACGGCCGCGCCATCTTCGACCTGCATCTGCGCCGCCAGTTGATCGCCATGGGCGAGGAGATGGTGAACGACGCCTTCAAGTTCGACATCGACCAGTCGCCGACCGAGCAGATCGAAGGAACCGAGCGCAAGCTCTATGAGCTGGCGACGGTGGGCGACAATAGCGGCAGCGGCTTCGTCCCCTTCTCTTCGTCGCTGACCGGCGCCATCTCGGCAGCCGAGGCGGCCTATCGCCGGTCGAGCCATATTTCCGGCGTCACCACCGGCCTGCGCGACCTCAACAAGAAGCTGGGCGGGTTGCAGCCGTCCGACCTGCTGATCCTCGCCGGCCGCCCCTCGATGGGCAAGACCTCGCTCGCCACCAATATCGCCTTCAATGCCGCCCAGGCCTATGCCAAAAGCAACGGCAAGGAGGGCGCGGTCGTCGCCTTCTACTCGCTGGAAATGTCGGCGCAGCAGCTGGCGACCCGCATCCTGTCCGAGGTGTCGGAGGTCGGGTCGGAAAAGATCCGCAAGGGCGAGGTGCGCGACACCGAGTTCCGCCGCTTCGTCGAGGCAAGCCAGACCTTGGCGACGATTCCGTTCTATATCGACGACACCCCTGCCCTTTCAATTGCCCAGGTGCGGACGCGTTCGCGCCGGCTGAAACGGCAACATGGGCTCGGGCTGATCGTGGTCGACTATCTGCAGCTGCTGCGCGGTACCGGTACGGGGACCGCGGCTGAGAGCCGGGTGCAGGAAATCTCGGAAATCACCCGCGGCCTTAAGGCGCTGGCCAAGGAGCTGTCGGTGCCGGTGCTGGCGCTGTCCCAGCTCAGCCGCGCGGTCGAGCAGCGCGACGACAAGCGGCCGCAGCTTTCGGACCTGCGCGAATCCGGCACGATCGAGCAGGACTCGGACGTCGTCATGTTCGTCTTCCGCGAAGAATATTACATCGAGCGGCGTCAGCCGACCGAGGGCACGCCCGACCACCTGACCTGGCAGGCCGAGATGGAACGGGCGCACAATATCGCCGAGGTCATCATCGGCAAGCAGCGTCACGGCCCGGTCGGCACCGTCAAGCTGCATTTCGACGGGCAGTTCACCCGCTTCAGCGACCTCGCCAACCCGTACGAAGAGCACTAAGCATCCATCCTGAAACAGTGTAGCGCAGGGTTCCGGCTGTCCATGCCGTTGTCAAAGCGCTCGCCCCCTGTGAAATTCCCGCCGCACCCTATAGATATGCCGATACGATGATTGAATTTCTGTCCACAATCGGCCGAAGGGTCATCGCCCTTTGCTCAATCGCCGGCCGGTTGGCGATGTTCGTCGCCAGCGCCTTTTCCCACTGCGCGCGGCCGCCGATCTATATCCGCAACGTCCTCCAGCAATTCTGGACGATAGGCTACAACTCGCTGCCCGTGGTGGGCATGACGGCTTTCTTCACCGGCGCGGTGCTGGCGCTGCAGGCGTCGGTCGGCTTTTCCAGGCTGACCGCGCCGTCGGCCATCCCGCTTCTGGTCATCGTCTCCATGACGCGCGAGCTGGGGCCGGTGCTGGCAAGCCTGATGGTAGCGGGCCGTGTCGGAGCCGCCATCGCCGCCGAGCTGGGCACCATGCGGGTGACCGAGCAGATCGACGCGCTCGACACGCTGGCGACCAACCCGATGAAATATCTGGTCGTGCCGCGCGTCCTGGCCGGCCTGATCATGATGCCGGCGCTGGTGCTCGTGGCCGACGTGATCGGCGTCATGGGCGGCTTCATCGTCAGCTCCTTCATCCTGCGCTTCAACGAATCGGCCTATCTGATCAACACGATCCAGAACATGCACTTCAAGGACATCTTCTCCGGCCTGGTGAAGGCAGCGGTGTTCGGCCTGATCATCACCACGCTAGGCTGCTTCAACGGCTACAACTCGCGCGGCGGCGCCCAGGGCGTCGGCCTCGCCACCACCAATGCCGTCGTCTACGCCTCGGTGCTGATCCTGTTCTTCGACTATTTCCTGACCGAACTGTTCCTGACTCAGTGAGCATCATGTCATCCGAAGCGGCGAAGATATCGGTCAAGGGACTGAAAAAGGCCTTCGGCCGCAAGGTCGTGCTCGATGGGGTGGATGTTGAGGTCGCCAAGGGCGAATCGCTCGTCATCATCGGCGCGTCCGGGTCAGGGAAATCGGTATTCCTCAAATGCCTGCTCGGCATCATCCGGGCCGACGCCGGATCGATCCTGATCGACGGCGAGGACATGATCACCGGCGACAAGGCGACACGCGAACGGCTGCGCCGCGAGATAGGCATGCTGTTCCAGGGCAGCGCGCTGTTCGACAGCCTGACCGTCTGGGAGAACGTCGCCTTCGCCCTGAACGAGGGCGTCGGCCGCCGGCGCGTGGCGCGGGAGCACTCGCGCGAGATCGCGCTGGAAAGGCTGGCCTCGGTCGGGCTCGGCCCCGAGGTCGCGGACCTGTCGCCGGCGGAGCTGTCGGGCGGCATGCAGAAACGCGTGGCGCTGGCCCGCGCCATCGCCCCGTCGCCCGAGATCCTGCTGTTCGACGAGCCGACCACCGGCCTCGACCCGATCATGGCCGACACGATCAACGACCTGATCGTCGCCAGCGTGCACAAGCTGGGCGCGACCGCGATCTCGATCACCCATGACATGGCGAGCGCGCGCAAGATCGCAACGCGGATCGCGATGCTGTATCAAGGCAAGATCATCTGGGAAGGATCGGCCGCCGAGGTCGAGAAATCCGGCGATCCGTATGTCGACCAGTTCGTCCACGGCCGGTCGGACGGCCCGATCAAGATGCAGGTCCGCGCGCTGTAGGACCAGATTTCACGCCCGGGCCAGGGGCAGACAAAACTGGGCCGCAACGGCCTGGTGAGGGGGAGGAAATGATGCGTCAGGTCTTGAACGCCGCAGTCATGTTCGCTGTCGGGCTTTGGACGGCCGCGCCGGCATCGGCGCAGAACCATCCCGCCCCCTCCGATCCGGTCGTCGATCCCTCGGCGCCGATGACCATCGCCCAGGTCCGCCGCGGCGAGGAGCTATATGCCGGCAAATGCGCCAACTGCCATGGCGTCAAGCTGGAGGGGAAGACCTCGACCCCGCTGACCGGGCCGGTCTTCGCTGGCAAATGGGCCGAGCAAACTGCCAAGGACCTCTATGCCCGCGTCCGCACCATGCCCTATGGCGCTGCAAACAGCCTGAAGGAGGGCCAGTATCTCGACCTGACCGCCTTCATCCTGGCGAAGAACGGCGCCGCCACCGGCGCTGGCGACCTGCCCGCCGCGCCGGCGGCCCTGGCCAAGGTCAAGGTGATCCCGGGCGCCGGCGCCGCGGCGGCCAAGGCCGATACCGGCCCGGTCTCCAAGACCACCACGATCCGCGCGATCGGCGACATCATCGGCGCCGGCCCGACCCAGGCTGAGCTCAGCGCCGCCGGCCCCAAGACCGGCGACTGGCTGTTCACCAACCATGACTATCAGGGCCAGCGCTTCGTCGACCTCACCCAGATCACCCCGGCCAATGTCGGCAATCTTCGCCCGGTCTGCATGTACCAGCTGGGCGACATGAACCCGTTCCCGAACAATCCCCTGATCTATAAGGGGCAAATGTTCATCACCAGCCGCGACGCGACGGTCTCGATCGACGCCGTGACCTGCCGGGTGAACTGGCGCTATGACCGCAAGTCGCGCGTGCCGGCCTCTTACGGCCTCAAGATGAATCGCGGCGCGGCGATCAAGGACGGCAAGCTGATATTCGGCACCCATGACGGCTTCCTGATCGCGCTCGACGCCGGCACTGGCAAGGAGATCTGGGTCCGCGACGTGTCGGGTGACCCGCAGGCGGGCGGCGGCGGCTTCACCATGGCGCCGATCGTCTATGACGACCTGATCGTCATCGCCCCGGCGGGCAGCGAACTGGACGTCAAGGGCTGGATCGGCGCCTTCAAGCTGGCGACCGGAGAGCCGGTCTGGCGCTTCAACACCGTGCCGGACGACAACGAGCCCGGCGCCGACAGCTGGCCCAGCCACGCGGCCCGCGCTCATGGCGGCGGCTCGGTCTGGGGCACGCTGACCCTCGACGTCGCCAAGGGCCAGGTCTTCGTCCCCGTGTCGAACCCGACGCCGGATTTCGACGGCGACGCGCGCCCGGGCAACAATCTCTATACCTGCTCGATCGTCGTGCTCGACCTGAAGACCGGCAAGCTGATCTGGTACTACCAGGTCACGCCGCACGACACGCACGATTACGACCTGACCCAGGCGAGCCCGCAATTCAGCGCCACCATCGACGGCAAGATGCGGAACCTGGTGGTCGCCGCCGGCAAGGAAGGCACCGTCCATGTGCTGGACCGCGACACCCACAAGCAACTCTATGAAGTGCCGGTGACGACGCGCCAGAACACCGACAAGCCGTGGATCGCCATCGACACGACCAAGGGCGGGGAGCGCGTCTGCCCCGGCGCCATCGGCGGCGTGCAGTGGAACGGCCCGGCCTGGAGCCCGCTGACCGGCATGCTCTATGTCAACGCCGCCGATTTCTGCGCCATCACCAAGGACCCGACCGAGAAATCGACCGGCTGGCTGACCGCGATCGACGCCGCCAACGGCAAGGTGGCCTGGAAAAACTCCACCGTCCGCCCGATCCTGGCGGCAGTGACGCCGACCTCGTCCGGCATCGTCTTCACCGGCGAGCTGACCGGCGATTTCGACGCCTTCGACGCCAAGGACGGCAAAAAACTCTACAGATTCAATGTCGGCGGCCCGATCACTGGCGGGGTGCCGACCTACACGGTGGGCGACAAGCAGTATGTCGCGGTGGCCTCCGGCGCGGCCAATTTCTTCTGGCGGGCGGCGCCAGGGTCGTCGACGATCGTGGTGTTCGCGCTGCCCTAGCCGACCCCGCAAAGGTCACGCGCACGCTGCATTCCTGCTATCTTTTCGCGGCGCAGCAACACTATGCGTTGTGCGATACTAGACGCGGTTTCAGCGCGGCCTGAGTCGCGCGGTTCAGCCAGAGGATCAGCTTGGCGCGACCCCAGCACCATTACGTCTGCCAGAATTGCGGCGCATCGGCTCCGAAATGGAGCGGGCGCTGCGAATCCTGCGGTGAATGGAACACGATGGTGGAGGAGGCCGCGCAGATTTCCGTGCCGGCCAGCGCCGGGGGGCTGGGCCGAGGCAAAGGCCGGGCGATCGAGTTCGTCTCGCTGGGCGGGACCGCCGAGGGACTGCCGCGGCGTCTCTCCGGCATCGCCGAGTTCGACCGCACCACCGGCGGCGGGCTGGTGCCGGGCGGCTGCACATTGATCGGCGGCGATCCCGGCATCGGCAAGTCGACCCTGGTGTTGCAACTGGTCGGCCGCCTGTCGTCCACCTTTCGCACCGCCTATATCTCCGGCGAGGAATCGGTCGATCAGGTGCGGCTGCGCGCCCACCGGCTGGGCCTGGCCGCCGCCCCGGTCGAGCTGGCGGCGGCGACCGAGGTCCGCGACATCGCCGCGGCGATGGACCAGGCGAACGGGCCGCAGGTCGTCGTCATCGATTCGATCCAGACCATGTATGTCGACACGCTGGACAGCGCGCCCGGCACGGTGGCCCAGGTCCGCGCCTCGGCCCAGGTGCTGATCAAGATCGCCAAGCGGCGCGGCATCAGCCTGCTGATCGTCGGCCACGTGACCAAGGAAGGCGCCATCGCCGGCCCGCGCGTGCTGGAGCACATGGTCGACACCGTGCTCTATTTCGAAGGCGAGCGCGGCCACCAGTTCCGCATCCTGCGTTCGGTCAAGAACCGCTTCGGCCCAACCGACGAGATCGGCGTCTTCGACATGACCGGCGAGGGCCTGACCGAGGTCTCCAACCCGTCCGAGCTGTTCCTGGCGGAGCGGCGCGGTGACGTGTCGGGCACCGCCGTGTTCGCCGGCATCGAGGGCACGCGCCCGGTGCTGGTCGAAATCCAGGCGCTGGTCGGCCCGGCCGCGTTGGGCACGGCGCGCCGCGCCGTCGTCGGCTGGGATTCGGCGCGGCTGGCGATGGTGATGGCGGTGCTGGAGGCGCGCTGCGGCGTCACCATCGGCAGCCACGACGTCTATCTCAACATTGCCGGGGGGCTCCGCATCAACGAGCCGGCGGCCGACCTGGCCGTCGCGGCGGCGCTGATCAGCGCACTCTCGGGCGAAGCGGTGCCGCCCGAGGCGGTCATCTTCGGCGAGATCGGCCTGGCGGGCGAGGTCCGCAGCGTCGGCCAAAGCGAGCTACGCCTCAAGGAAGCGGCGAAACTCGGCTTCACCCGTGCTATCATCCCGGCCGGCCGCCAGGGGCCGGGCCGCAGGAGCGGGCAAGGCGTTGCGGTGACCGAAATCGATCATTTGAGCAAGCTGGTGCCGCTGTTCGGCAGCGGCCGGAATGCCCATCCGTTACGTGCCGGGAGCCGGGGGGCGTGACGCCGACCCGCCAAGAGTGTCCAGAATGAACACGATCGATATCATCGTCATCGCCGTCGTCGCCCTGTCGGCCCTGATCGCCTTCCTGCGCGGCTTTGTGCGCGAGGTGCTGACGATCGGCTCATGGCTCGGCGCGTCGCTGGTCACGCTTTACGGCATCGCGCTGGTCCAGCCGAAGTTCGAGCAGATGATCTCCAACAAGATGGTCGCGGACATCGCCAGCGGCGTCTCGCTGTTCCTGCTCAGCCTGGTCGTCTTCTCGATCCTCTCCCATATGATCGCCGGTTTCGTCCGCGGATCGGCGCTGACGGCGGTCGACCGCTCGCTGGGATTGCTTTTCGGGCTGGTGAGGGGTGCGATTCTGGTTTCGTTGGCCTATATGCTGGTGCTCTGGGCCGATCCGAACATGTTGCGCGGTGCCCGCACCACTCCGATGATGGCGCGCGGCGCGGAGATATTGCGCGGCCTGGCGCCGAAGGAGCTGGCGGACGACCTGCCCGCCGACCTGCGTCTGCCGCCACCCCCGCCGGCGGATGACGGCAAGCACGACGCGGCGGCGAAGCCGACATACAACCGGAAGCAGAACGACGACATGCAGCGTCTGATCGACGCGACATCAGGAAAATGAAGGGCCAGGCGATGCTGACCACCATGCCATTCGACAAGGATGACGACCACTTGAAGGAAGAATGTGCCATCTTCGGCATCTTCAACCATACCGACGCCGCCGCCATGACCGTGCTGGGCCTCCACGCCCTGCAGCATCGCGGCCAGGAGGCGAGCGGTATCGTCACCTGCAACGGCCAGCATTTCCACGCCCACCGGGCGCTGGGCCATGTCGGCGACACCTTCGCCGATCCGGCACTGATGCGAACCCTGAAGGGCACCTCCGCCATCGGCCACAACCGCTATTCCACCACCGGCGACACAGTGCTGCGCAACGTCCAGCCGCTCTATTTCGAGTTCGATTTCGGGGGCTTCGCCCTCGGCCATAACGGCAACCTGACCAACGCCCTCCAGCTTCGCCGCCAGCTGATCCGCCGCGGCTCCCTCTTCCAGTCCACCACCGATACCGAGACCGTCTTCCACCTGATGGCGACCGCCCGCGGCGGCAACGTGCTCGACCGCATCGTCGAGGCGCTGCGCCAGGTCGAAGGCGCCTATTCCTTCGTCTGCCTGGCCGAGGGCATGCTGATCGGCGTGCGCGACCCCAACGGCGTGCGCCCGCTGGTGCTGGGCAAGCTGGGCGACAGCTTCGTGCTGGCGTCGGAGACCTGCGCCTTCGACATCATCGGCGCCACCTATCTGCGTGACATCGAGGCGGGCGAGCTGGTGGTGATCGACAGCTCGGGCGTCCATTCGATCCGCCCGTTCGGCACATCCGAGAAGCGCTTCTGCATCTTCGAATATATCTACTTCGCCCGCCCCGACAGCCGGATCGAGAACCGCTCGGTCTATGAGGCGCGGGAGAAGATCGGCCGCGAGCTGGCGCGCGAAGCCGCCGTGCCCGCCGACATCGTCGTGCCGGTGCCGGATTCGGGCGTGCCCGCCGCCATCGGCTATGCGGCGGAATCGGGCGTGCCGTTCGGGCTCGGCATCATCCGCAACCATTATGTCGGCCGCACCTTCATCGAGCCGACCGACCATATCCGCAATCTGGGCGTGAAGCTGAAGCACAATGCCAATGCCTCGCTGCTGGCCGGCAAGCGGGTGATCCTGGTCGACGATTCGATCGTCCGAGGCACCACCTCGACCAAGATCGTCGAGATGGTCCGGCAGGCCGGCGCAACCGAGGTGCATATGCGCATCTCCAGCCCGCCGACCAGCCATAGCTGCTTCTACGGCATCGACACGCCCGAGCAGGAGAAGCTGTTGGCCCACCGCTATTCGGTCGCGGAAATGGCGAAGTTCATCGGCGCCGACAGCCTCGCCTTCATCTCGATCGACGGCCTCTACCGCGCCATGGGCGAGGTCGCGCGCGATCCCGCCCATCCGCAGTTCTGCGACGCCTGCTTCACCGGCGACTATCCGATCAACCTGACCGATCGGGACCAGCGGGCCCTGCAGCCCGAACTGACCTTGATGTTCGAAAGCCGAGCATGACCAAACCGCTTTCGGGGCAGGTGGCCCTCATTACCGGCGCATCGCGTGGCCTGGGTGCGGCGACCGCCGTCGCGCTTGCCGAGCAGGGGGCCAAAGTCGTGCTGCTCGGCCGCACCGTCGGCGGGCTGGAAGAAACCGACGACAAGGTCCGCCCCGTCGGCGG
>CAZNNJ010000035.1:0-13159 GCA_964574305.1 uncultured Rhodospirillales bacterium
GAGGCGGCACCCGCGAGATCCTGCGCGGCATGATCGCCCGCGGCCTCGGCCTGCGATGAAGGGTCAAGCAATATGACAGACGATATCAGCGGCATCATTCAAGATCAGGCCGACCGGCTTCTCGGCGATCTCCTAACTTCGAAAGCACTGGCCGAGTACGGCGCCGACCGTTGGCCCTCCGAACTATGGGAGCCGATTGCGGAGGCAGGCCTGCCGCTTGCATTGGCGTCAGAAGAGAGCGGCGGCATCGGCCTCTCGATGGCCGCAGCGGGAGCGCTCGTCGCCCTTGCCGGCTACCACACTCTGCCTCTCCCGCTCGGCGAGACGATTTTCGCGCAGGCCGTTTGGGCGCGGGCCACAGGGCAGTTGCTGGACGGCTCCGCCTCAATCGCGCCAACGAATGACAGCGAACCGGTATTGGTCGAGTTCGAGACCGAGGGGTATCGCCTTACCGGGCGGATCCGGTCAGTGCCGTGGGGCAGCCAAGTCAACAATATCGTCTTGATTGCCAAGGATGCCGAGGACGGGAAGTTCATCGTGCAGCTTCCCGGTTTCCTGACCTGGAGCACCGTCGTTTCGAACCTCGCCGGCGAGCCGCGTGCCGAGATCGTCCTCGATGGGATCGTTGTGCCGGCCGCGCTGGTGCAGCGCTGTCCACTGGAGTTTGCCGGTGGACTGCTACCGCTCGGCGCCTTGCTTCGGGGATTCCAGATGGTGGGCGCGATGCGGCGAGCGCTCGACCTTTCGGTTCAGTATGCCGGGGAGCGGGAGCAGTTCGGCAAGCCGATTGCAAAATTCCAGGCGATTCAGCAGATGCTCGCGGAGGCGGCCGGTCACGTCGCAGCTGCGGAGGCCGCATGTGCACGCGCAGCAGCGGAGTGGAACGGTCACCAATTCGAGTTCTTCGCCGGGGCTGCAAAGGCCAGGGCCAGTGAAGCTGCCGGCAAGGTCGCTGAGATTTGCCATCAAGCCCACGGTGCGATCGGCTTTACCCACGAACACTCCTTGCACTTCGCAACGCGTCGCCTGTGGTCATGGCGCGACGAATTTGGCAACGAAATCTATTGGCAAAGCCTAATAGGGCGAGCTGTCTGCGATGCCGGTGAGGGCCAGTTGTGGTCTCGTCTCGCACCGTTATCGTAACCACTGCCGGCACACACAACCGCGCCGAATTTTCCTTTCGATGAGCTCTTCAATGACCGATCTGTCCGCCTGCCCCAACCTTAATTTCATCATCGCCGATGGGGTTGCCCGCATCACGCTGAACCGGCCAGAGCGGATGAACGCGTTCACGTTCGAGATGATCGACGCGTGGGCAGAAGCGTTGCGCCATTGCCGGACCGACGATGCCGTGAAAGTCGTGGTCGTCACGGGCGCGGGCAAGGCGTTCTGCAGCGGCGGCGACATCGTTGAGATGGTTGACCGGGTGGACCAGACGCCGGAGCAGCGGAAGAACGAAATCTTCCAGCGGGTCCAGCGCATCCCGCTAGCGCTGGAAGACCTAGACAAGCCGGTGATCGCGGTGGTGAACGGCGTCGCGACAGGCGCCGGCCTCGACTTGGCGCTGATGTGCGACATGCGCTTCGCCGCGATGAGCGCGCGCTTTGCCGAGACCTATCTGAGGGTGGGGCTGGTTCCCGGTGCCGGCGGCACGCATTTCCTGCCGCGGCTGGTCGGCCCGGCCAAGGCGCTGGAGATGTTCCTGACCGCCGATTTCATCGATGCCGACGAGGCGGTGCGGCTCGGCATCGTCAACCGCATCTTCCCGGACGAAACACTGCACGACGAGACCGAGAAGATCATCGCCAAGATCGCGAAGGGACCCAGCTGGGCGATGGGGGCGGGCCAACGTGCGATCTATCAAGGCCTGCGCAATGACCTGTGCACCAACCTGGACCTGATCTCGTCGCACTATGGCGTCGCGACCTCGCTGCCGGACCACAAGACCGCGGTGGAGGCATTTGCCGCGGCGCGTGGAAGCAAGCTCGCAGATTAGTCGGCGGTCACTCCAAGCAGAGTTAGGTTGTGGCCAGTTGGGATTGGATCATAGACCAGCCACCGCCTAAGCTTCGGCGTATGAAGGACCGGAATCGCAGTCGCGCCACCCCCTAAGAGCCGCTCTCCCCGTTAATCCTGGAAGAAGAGGTATTCATGCGGCCTTTGTGTTTGGATCATTTATCGTTGAGCGATTTGGATGCCCTTGAGCTCATCGATGTCGCGGCCAAGCTGGATTGCACCGCCGTCAGCCTGTTTGTGACGCCACTGCCTCTTGGACCATATCGCGACCTTGTGAACGACCGAGGCGCCAAGGCCGACGTGGTCGGCACCTTACAAGAGAACGGCCTTTCGGTCGGCATTGTCGAACCCTTTATGCTCGACAATAAGACTGACTGGAATTTGCTTGAGCGGACAGCGGCTCTGGCCGCCGAGATTGGCGGCACGGTCAATGCGCTATGCTTCGATAGCGATCAAATCCAGCGGGAGAAGTCTGTCTGTCGTCTAGCCGATATTACCCGACGAGAGGGCGTCAAGATGGCGATCGAGGCATTCACGCTTTCGACGGCGCGCACGCCGGCCGACGCGCTAGCCCTTGCTGAGCTCGCCGGCAGCCATGTGGGTCTGACGATCGATACGCTGCACCTCATCCGGACTGGCGGAAGTTGGGCGGATTTCGCGTCTCTTCCCCCTGAGCGTATTTTCCATGTGCAGCTCGTCGACGGCCCTCGTCTGCCGCCTAAGGACCTCTACCTAGAAGCTACCCTCGAACGCTTGCCCCCCGGGCGGGGTGAGTTCGAGCTTGTGAGCTTAATCCCGATGATTCCAGATACGGCCTGCGTCGCAGTCGAGGCGCCTTTCCGCGCGCCACCGGGCATGACGCCTTTAGAGAGAGGACGGATCATCGTCAATGCGACCCGCAAGCTACTCGATCAATCGCGCTAATGAAGGTCTGAGTATCCGCATGCCGCAGGCAAACGGCCCAACTCGGAAGAACCGATAAGCTCGACATATGGGAGACGATGCGCCAGGAAGGTCTACCCGGAGCGACACAGGGAATTGGCGCGCGAATCGCGGCCACTTTCTCAGCGCGGTCAACTGCTATGTTGGCCCTACACGCCGAAGGCGGACCTCGAAAGGGTCGAGCTACCGGATCGCACCGAAGAAACGGCCGAAACGCAGGGTCCAAGGCCACCGCCAAACCTGCCAAAGGTGCGCGCCGGGTACCAGCGAGATGAACCGGCGGTCCGCTCTTCCCACAATATTCTCCAACGGCACGAAGCCCAGTCCGAGACGGCTGTCGTCAGAATTGTCACGATTGTCGCCCATGGCAAAGAAGCTGTCCGCCGGTACCTTAAAGACAGCCGTGTTGTCCTGAGGCAGGGAGTCTTCCGGCCTGCTGGTCACAGCGCCGAGAATCTCGTGCTGCAAGCCATTGGGCATCGTCTCCCGGTAGCGATAGCGGTTAACCGTTTCGGGGCGATCGTAGTTCTCTTCCCAGTCGACTTCCTGATAGTTGCCCAGCCTCTCACGCGTCGACGCCTTGTCGTTGACGATCAGAATACCATCCCGGACCTGCACCGTGTCGCCCGGCAATCCGACGACGCGCTTGATCCAATCCTCGCCGGTATGGGGATTGATGAAGACGACGATATCCCCCAGCGACGGTGAACGCCCGAACAGCCGTCCATGGGGTGCGCCGGAAGTGAATGGCAAGGAGTACCGGCTGAAGCCGTACGCATACTTCGTGACGAAGACATAGTCTCCGGTCAGGAGTGTCGGGGTCAGCGATCCAGACGGTATGTTGAACGGCTCGAAGGCTCCGGTTCGTACCAGTCCGGCGATCAAGAGCGCGTAAACGACCGTCCGTAGTGTTCGTCGGCACTTTCGATTTTCTTGTCTGATCCCGTCGCTGCGGCCCTTGTTTTCATGATAGGGCGCCTCAGCTCAGATACGTTAACGAAGCCGTGGCGGCGCGATGCCAGCCAACCCTGCAGCGTAGTCAAGCAACGCCGAAAAGTCTTTGCCGGCGAGCGGGGTCGCGCGAGCGGCGCCAACCACCGCATGCGCGGCCGACCCCACCGGAAGCCCGACCCGCAGCTGAGCCGCTGCTGTCATCGCGAGGCCGAGATCCTTGAAAGTGAGGTCGAGTGTGAATCCCGGCTCGATATCCCCCTTGAGTGCCTTGGACGGAAAGGCGATTTGAAGCTGCCCGTTGGTGGCGGTCGTGCCGGCTGTCACCTCTTTAATGATCTCGGGTGTCAGCCCGAGCTTGGCGCCCAGCACCAGCGACTCTGAAACGACCTGGGCGGTCACCAGCAGCATGAAATTGTTGACGATCTTCATCCGCGTGCCCATCCCGACCGGACCGCAGCGATAGAACGCCGTCCCCATCGCCTGAAGCAAGGGATCGATCCGCGCGACCACATCGTCGCCGCCACCGATCATGAAGAGCGACTCGCCGCGTTCCGCGTGAGAAACCAAGCGGCCGACAGGACAGTCGGAAAAGCCGATGCCACGTTCCGCGCAGGCAAGAGCGACCCGGTCGGTCCCCGACGGATCGATGGTGCTCATGTCGACGAGGATTGCGCCTTTTTCCATGGCCGCGAGGACGTCGCCGTCGCCGAGAACGACCTGCTCCACATGGCGGGTTTCCGGCAGCATGGTAAAGACGACATCCGCACCCCTCGCCGCTTCCGCAGCCGAGGCGGCGCCGGCCGCGCCGAGCGCGACCAGCGCCTCGAGCTTAGCCGCCGCAATGTCGTAAGCAGTGACGGCGAATCCCTTTCGAACGAGGTTCGCGGCCATCGGGTAGCCCATAGCTCCGAGGCCGATGAATCCAACCTTCATCGATCAATCTCCAAATTCGCGAAAATTTCAGGGGGTGGCAACGTGCCAAAAGAGGCCAGGCCCGTAGGCATCGATCGCCGAGCGAAGGGCAACGCTTTCAACGCGCAACGTGTCGTAATTGTCGTTGCCGTTGAGATCTCCCGGCTGCTTGTCGGCCGTTGCCGCGTATAGCGGGTAGCCCGCATAGGCCCACTGGTGCTTCCCGTCGGGTCGATCATAGACCGACCAGAAGCCGGACGGCTGTGCACCTTCCGGCGCGATAACCGGCGGATGGGTTGTTTCGCACTGGGTGTCGCATCCCTGAAGGCCGACAATCCTACCGAGCTGCGGTAGACCCGGGTCCCCTCCCCGCGCGCTATGAGCGCCGGACGCCGTATAGTGAAGGAGATCGCGGAGATAGAGGCTTTTCCCGTCGGTCGTGGTCCAGATGCCGCCGAGCTTTTCATCCGGCCTGAGCGCAACCTCTTTCGGCACGAAATAACGGGCGACCAGGGCGATGTGGTAGCGGGGATCAGCAGAAATGCCGTTGGCATCGCCCAGCCGCACATCGCCCTCATAGGTATAGAGCGGGAGGCCCTTATAAACCCATTGGCGGATCCCATCCTTGCGATCCGTCGCCTTGAAGTCGCCCACGGGAAGCGCGACCTGCGGGGCCTCGTACGGAACGAAACTATGCGCACAGGGCGGCTTCGAGCAGGATCCCGCGGCGACCTCGCTGTCTGCAGGCCCCGTGTAGAGCACCATGCCGTTCTCATCGACCAGTGCCTGGCCGAGCGCCTCGCCTACCTCGTGGACCGAGACATTGGGCGGCATTGCCGCGCCGTTGTTCCAAACGGGCACGGCAACGTGCCACTTGCCGTCGACGCGATCGCCTTTGAGCTGTCCCCAGCCTTTATCGTGTGTGGACGTATAAAGTGGTTTGCCGCGATAGGCCCATTGCCGGTTACCGTCGGAACGAACGACGATACTCCAGTCGCCGTCAGCCTGCGCACCGGCCGGCGCTACCACCGCCGGCCATGCGGCCGCGCAGTCGCCTTCGCAGGAGGATTTGCCGGGCGCTGTGTCCGCATCCGTGACATAGGCCGTCATGCCTTTTCCATCGCCGAACCGGAACGGTCCCTTGACGATATTGAGCAGGACATAGGGCGCAGGCCGCTGCTCAACCGTATTTTGCAGTGTGACGCCGGGCGGGGTCGCCAATGGCGCCTCCAGTGCGACGGACACGGGCGCACGATGCGAGAGGAAAAAGGCGACGGCGCCGGCCGCCAGGACAGCACCACCCAGGATCAGGATTTTCGCGCGCATACTAGGCCATGATCTCGGTGATGGTGCGGGACGTGCTCATCGAATCGCCCCCCCAGCTATTGACGGGCACGCCCATCGCCTGCTGAACCGTGAGACCAACCCGCGTGATCGGATCGCCGGCAGTCTGAACATGCTGGCCGGTCCGGACCCGGCCATTAGCGCCCCCGACAGTGAGAGCAGGAATATTGTCGGTCGAATGGACCTTGGCGTAGCCGGTTTCGCTCGAAACCCAGACCAGCATGCGGTCCAGCAACGAGCGATCGCCTTCTCTAAATCCGTCGAAGGTCCCGATCATCTCCGCCATGGCAGTCATGATGTTTCCGACGAACCAAGCAACGTTCGGCTGGTAGCCGAGCTTCGGGTCCACCGGCTCCTCATGCGTATGGGTATGATGGATCACCGCGTTTCCAGACCGCCGCAGAGTCGACAGTCCTTCTGTCAGCGCGATGTTCGCGACCCGTGTTTGACCGCAGGCCAACGCATTGGCGATCAGCTGCACGAAGAGCTTGTGGTTCGTGTGCATGGTGTCGACCTCGGCGCTCGGCGTCAGCTCGCCAGCCGGCTTCTGCGGCACGGAACAAGCCTTTAGCGGCTCCGGCTTCTGGAGCTCCAAAGCGAGCTGCTGCTCAAGCTGCCGGACGGAGGTCAGATATTCCTCGAGGCGCACCTTGTCGGCCGCGCCGATCATTTGCTGGAGTTCCGTCAACTGATCCTTGACACCCGAGAGTACGCTCTGCCGCGCCATCACTTTGGGATCGGGAACGAAATCCGCCGCGTTCGGGTCGCGGAAATCCGGCCCAAAAATCCGCGTGTAGAGCGCCGTGGGCGACACCTCGGACGGGTTCATGATGTTGCCCGCACGCACGCTTTCACTGCTGCGGCTGCCGATGCAGGACACTTCGATCGAGCGGAAGCGGGTCTTGGTCCCGATTTGATCGGCGACGATGGTGTCGACGCTGGGCAACGCCGTCTTCTGTCCGGCCGCCGGCACGACGCCGGTCGATACCGCAATGCGTCCGGTGATGTGCGGCAAAGCGGGCTTGCCATCGAGATGTACTTTGAAGCCGCTGAAGACATTGACCTTCGACATAAAGGGACGCAGGGGTTCGAGCTCGGGTCCGAGATCGACCAGCTTGCCGGCAGTCTTGGGCTCCCAACGACCCGGATTGAGGCCGCACCCAAAGAACCAAGTGGCGAAGATCGTCGGAAGCTGGGTCCCATCGGCCAGGGCTGTGCCGTTGGTATCCAAGAAGCAGTCCAGGAAGGGCATGCCGACCGTCACTGCCGCTCCCCCCAGCATGCCGCGCAGAACTCTGCGCCGGCCTAGCCGTGCCGCCAAGTTCATCGACCTTCTCCTTCCTGGGCAAGCCGCGAAGCCGCAGGGATGCCCGCCCGGATCTCCGGCTTCGCCACGCGATAAAATTCGTTGCTGGTCGCGATCGACCTCAACAGGGCTTTCATGTCGTAGCCGCTCTTGGCAAAAGCCTGGCCGAAATCGCGCTGCATCGAGCCGATTTCCTCTTTCGTGGCCGTGCGGCCCGTCGCGTAAGTGAAGAGGCGGTTCACGACACAACCCGTGGTGGCAGGGTTGTCGTGAATTGCCTTCCCCAACCCCCTCGCATCAGAGAATTTGATCCCATCGATCTCGCCACTGGGATCGATCGGAGCGCCATTCTCCAAGGTGCGGAAAGCGCCGGTCGTGTCGAAGTTCTCCAGAGCCAGCCCAATCGGATCCATGATCTTATGGCAGCCGGCGCAGGTCGGCGCGGACCTGTGAGCGGTAAGGCGCTGACGCGCGGTCTTGAAGTCAGGATTGTTGGTATCCTGCACGAGAGCGAAATTCACGTTCCCGGGCGGATCGGGGACCTTCTGACAGAGCAGCACTTCGCGAAGCGCCTTGCCGCGAACCGTCGGGGAGCTGCGGCCGGGCTGGGAGTGCAGCGCAACGAAGCTTGCCTCGCTGATGACGCCGGCCTGCTCGGCATTTTCAGGATAGTCGTAGCGCACCCACGCATCGGGCAGGTCATCGGGTGTCGTAACCGGGATCTTGTAGAGAGCGCCAAGCAAAGGCGTCAGGAACGTCGTGCGCGTTGTAAACAGATCGCGGTAGTCGCCATGCTGACGCAGCACCAAATCGACAATGGTGCGTAGGGTCTGTTCCTGGGCGTCAGCCGCAATCCGAGCGCTGAACTTCGGATACAGCACAGGATCCTTGGCCAGGCCTTCGAACGTGCTGAAGCCAAGCATATCGGAAAAGAAAGCGCGGACCCCAGCTTCGAGCCGCGGGGATGCAAGCATGCGGTCCACCTGCCGGCTTAACCCGTCCGAACTGTCGAGCTCGCCGTGTTCGGCAGCTTCCAGCAACGGGAGATCCGGCGCCGCATTCCACAACAGGAACGAGAGCCGGGACGCTTTCGAATAGCCATCGAGCTGAAGATGCGCCGCGTCGGCCGCATCGGGACGCGCCGTCTCTTGGCGGAAAAGGAATTGCGCGGACTCGAGCATACCCGTCAGCGCCGAGCCCAACCCGGCATAAAAGTCATGGAGTCGCAAGGACACGTCCGAGGCGATCTTGACCTCATCGGCAAGCTCGCGCTGGGTCAGTGGGCGCCGGTACAGCACCCGCCCGACAGACCCTAAAAACTTTCCGGCGCAGGCATCGTCCGGCTGCTGGGCGGATGCCGGAGCGCAGGGAATCATCACCGACCGATGCTGCTCGTCCACCACCTGCGCCGCGATCGACCGCGCCATGTCGTCATATTGCTCGAAACCGGATGCGGTCACGCTGACCTGGCTCGCTCCCACCGCAAGCAACCCGGCGTCACGTTGATCCGGCTCAAAGCGGCCGCCCAACTTGATCGTCTTTCCGAAGACATCGGCGATGATTTGGCGGTATTGGTCCTGCGTGATACGCCGCATACCAACCAGCCGCTCCGGGGCCGGAGCGGCTGTCTCCGCGGCATGCGAAGTGCTGAGGACGCAGGCGGCCGCAAGGCCGACCGCCGTAATAAGAGCGCGTGTGTTTGCCATTTTACGCCAGTTACCGGGAGAGGTTTTGCGCAGCCGGAGCGGCTGAAGCCGTCTTCTCGTCATGGACGATGAAGGCGGGAAGAGCTTCGACCGTATAGGCCGTCGAAATGGCGGTGTTCTCGCCAGTCTTGGGATCCGGATACGCATCGGCCATGCGCTTGAGCGCGTAGTAGATCCCAGGGATATCGAGGGAAACCACAGCCTCGTTGAACACTCCGCCGGAAGCATAAGCCGAGTAGAGATTGCGCCAGTTCTCGTATCCGCCAATCACGCCACGCGCCGTACCATCGGGCTTCAGCGTCAAACGAAGGCGAGCATCGGAGAGATGGAATTCCGGCTGATAGAAAATGTCCGCCAGCATGTTGAAGGCGAACTTGTCGCTGGTGACGACGCCGTTATTGAGACGGCCTTTCACGGCGTTATAGGAGCGTCGATCGCCCGAAACCCTGAAAGTCATATCTGGGATCGGCGCGCCGTCGGTGCTGCGCAGAACGGGTGCGGTCGCCCGATAGATGCCGATCGTGACATCCCCATCTTTGGAAAGGTCGTCTCCGGTCACCTCGACAAGCCACGCTGGCATGGCGTCGCGCGGCATATCCCATTCGGCTGCCGGAAAACCAGGCCGGTCCGGAGGAAAAGCCCGCTGCGGCACAAAACAGCCCATCACACGGTAAACTTGGTTGTCGACACCGTGCTCGCCGGTTTCGGGATCGGTGAAGTCGTCCGGACCGTCTTTGCCGTCGAGGTCGAATCCATACCCGACTTTCCCCGTGAGAGTTTTGATCTGAGGGTCGGGAACTGAGGTGGGGTACAGGTATGGGCTGACCGGCTTGCCGTCGATGCGACCGCGGTCGCCATAGGTCACGTACATCGACCCTGGGATTGCTTTCACCAGAGCATCGACTTCCGGTTGGCTCTTGCCAAGCTGCGCGAGGACCTTGCGGAAATGCTGCTCAATGCTGTCGTTCAGTCCGTTTGAGCAATCTCCGTCCTGCGAATAGGTCGCCATGTAGAACCAGCTAACGACGTAGCTCTTCGTCTCGGCCATAGCATCATGGAGAGGCAGGACAACGATGCCAGCGAGAAGCGCCGCCAACAGGCCCCGCCTGCAGAAGATATTCGCGATGTAGCGGGCCAAGTTTGACATGCTTCCTGTTACTGCTCGTCTGTCTTTGCTGAATTTATGGTCGTGCGCTCCGCGGTTAGGCAATGCGCGAGCGACTACGAGTTCTGTCTGCGTCTCTTTCTGGTACTCGACGCATCAGCCTCAGATACTGCCTCTGTGATCCGGTTTCCGGCGCGGCCTCAATAGGCTAGGGAGCTAGCAACACTGGCGCTCCAACAAGGACAAAATGGCGGGATTCGACCCGCCGATTGGCGCCGCGTCCGGTGTGCACAGAACATGTCGGGGGCAATAGTGACGACGCGGCTCGAAAATGAAGCGACAGAAATCCCAGCCATACTGAACATGCTGAAACGCCTGCTGAAGGCGAAGGGCATTCTCTACAGTGACGTCGCCAGACGACTGAATCTGAGCGAAACCACGGTCAAGCGCTATCTGACCGGCCATGGTCTCACCGTCGAGATACTCGAAAATCTCTGCCGCATTGTGGACATGCGTTTGAGCGATGCCTTTGCCATCGCCGAGGAGGACATCGGCGCGGCATCGATATCGCTTGAAAACGAGCGGGAGCTGGCGAAGGAACCGTTCCTCGCTGCGCTGTTCTATTTGCTCGTACATGGGCTCACGCCGGAGATTCTGCAGCGTGATTTCGACATCGGCGACGCTGAACTGAACCGCTATCTGACCACCCTGGACCGCCTCGGGCTGATCAAGCTCTTTCCTCACAACCGGGTCCGGGTGAGTGTCAGCCGTAACTTCTCAGTCCATCGTGGCGGTCCTTTGGTGCGCTTGGCTCACCAGACCCTCTTGAAAGGATTCCTCGAAACTTTCGACATCAACAAGCTGGACTGGTCGTTCGCCTACGCGAAATTCTCTCCATCGTCCTTAGAGCTCGTGTGGGACCTGTTCCGTAAGTTCATCGAGGCCTTCGAGCAGATCGCCGAAGGCGATCGTGAGCTCCCGATTGACCGAGCACACCTGCATGGGCTGCTTTTCATGTTGCGCCCGATCGAGCTTGGCGACCTAAGGGGCTGGCCAAGACAACCCCTCGCAAAGCCGGAAGGGCAAACGAAGTAAGATCGCCTGCCCTACCATTGAAGGAAAAGCTCCCGTTAGGCCGTTTTGACAGAAGGGATGGACATGGAGTTCCTGATCGACAGGCGCGCCTTGCTGGCCACCGGCGCACTGACACTGCTCGGTGCATCGATGGCGAGGGCCGCGGACAGGCCCGACACGTCGCCCATCGCCTTCGCCGAGCGCGAGATCACCGTTGCGCCGGGTCCCAAGCCGGCCGTCACATTCCGCATCGACAAGGCGCTGGGCGAGCAGGCCTACCGGCTCGAAGGATCCGCAGCCGCGGTGCAGGTTTTCGCCGGCGACGAGACGGGCGCCATGTATGGCGGGCTGGACATTGCCGAGGCCTTGCGCACCGGCGGCGACGCCCTGGCGCAAATGCTGGCGGACGGCGGCTTGCGCAAACCCTACATCGCGCAGCGCGGCATCAAGTTCAACATCCCCCTCGACCTGCGCACCCCCAGCTACGGCGACGGCGGCGACAGCGGACGCGCCAATATTCCGGAAGTGTGGACACGCGCGTTCTGGATCGCCTATCTCGATGAGATGGCGCGGTGTCGGTACAACGTGCTGACGCTGTGGAACATGCACCCCTTCCCATCCATGGTGAAGGTGCCCGAATTCCCCGACGTCGCGCTGAACGACATCTGGCGCAGCCTCGAGCCGCTGGATCCCGCCATCCTCGATCCGCGTGGCATCAAGGCCAACGAGCCCCGCTTCATCGACAATCACGAAGTCGTCCGCAATATGACCATCGGGCAGAAGATCATCTTCTGGCGCGAGGTGATGGACTTGGCGCGGCAGCGCGGGATCGTTGTTTACCTGTTCACCTGGAATGTGTTCACCTACGGCACTTTCGGTAAGTATGGCATCACCGACGCGATGGATAACCCGACCACCATCGCCTACATGCGGGCGAGCGTGCGGGCGCTGATCGAGACCTACCCGCTGCTGGCCGGGATCGGCATTACCGCCGGCGAGAACATGGGCGACTGGCATGTCAGCCCGGCGCAGAAGGAAGAATGGCTCTGGGCCACCTATGGCGAAGGCGTGCGCGATGCCGTCAAGGAGAACGGGCGGCGCATCCACCTGATCCATCGTTTCCACCAGACCAGCGGGAACACGATCAATCAGGTGTGGAAGGACTATCCCGGCTTTCCCGACACCTTCACCTTCAGCCACAAATATTCGATCGCCCACATGTATTCGACGCCCCGGCCGGCGTTTTTCGACATCGAGGCGCGCAACTCCCTCCAAGGCAAACAGACTTGGCTCACGGTGCGCAACGACGATCTCTACAGTCTGCGATGGGGCGATCCTGATTTTGCCCGCGAATATATCGCCAACATGCCCAAGGCGCCGGTTCTGAAGGGCTTCTACATGGGGCCGGACGGCTTTTGCTGGGGCCGCGATTTCCTCGACCGCGACAATGCGGACAAGAACATGGGTGCAGCCCGGCCGCTGGTACTGCAGAAGCATTGGTACAGCTTCACCATGTGGGGGCGCCTCGCCTTCGATCCCGCCCTGCCCGACACGCGCTTCAGGGACATGTTGGCGGTGCGCTATCCCGAAGTCGATGCCGATGCCCTATTCGACGCGGGCCGCTTTGCCTCCCAGGTCGTGCCAAAGACGACCAGCTTCTTCTGGCGTGACATCGACCTGCAATGGCTCCCCGAAGCGTGCGTGCACAGCAACGGGTGGGGCATCGACCCGAAGGATGGGAAACAGGGCGTTGTCTTCTATACCGTCGCTGATTTCATGCGCGGCAAATCGGCCGCGGGA
>CAZNNJ010000035.1:13169-16605 GCA_964574305.1 uncultured Rhodospirillales bacterium
ATCCGCGAGTGGCGCAAGAAGGTGTTGGCAGGCGAACCGCTGGTGCAGCCCTCACCGATCGACACGGCGGATGAGGTCGGCGGCGCAGGTGCGCTGGCGCTCGACCGTATCGCCGCGATCCGCCGGGCGACCCGGGCGCTGGACGATCGCGACCTGCGCCAGACGGTCGGGGATTTCGAGGCGATGGGGCAGCTCGGGCGCTACTATTCCGCCAAGATCCGCGGCGCGTGCGAACTGGCGCTGTTCGATGCGGGCATCGGCGCAGCGCACCAGCACGCGGCGATCGCGCATCTGGAGGATGGCCTGGCCGCGTGGCGCTCCTATGCAGCGATCCATTCGGCGCAATATCTGCCCAATTTCTTCGCCCGCATGGGTTGGGTGGACATCAGCGCCTTGACCGTTGACGCAGCACGCGACATCGAGATTGCCCGAACTTGGCGCACTGGCAGTTTGACCTGACCGCTCGAGTGTCGACATCGGCAAGGGGCGATCGGCCGTCGGGACGAGGATCGGGTCAGGCTATGTATCCGGGAGGAGAGAATCCCGCCGGCTTCGCCCCACGATGGTCGCCGGTCCTAAGGGCCATGCCCGCATGGGACGGAGAGGAACGTCGCCACCGTCGGAAGGATCAGCGGACAGACCTCGCGGCCTCGGCGGCGCCGGCCAGATGCTGCCGCATCGGCCGCCGGCCAAGATTTAGAACGATCGAGCCTGAAAGCGGGAATATCAGCGCCACGAGCGCCAGAGCATAGCCGACCGCGGTGTCGCGGCCGAAGATATGATCCGTCGACGCCGCAACCGCCGTCGGCCCGATCGCCATGCCGATGAAGGCCGCGGTGAAGAGAAAGAACGCAGAAAGCTGGCCGCGCATGTTGCGGGGCGTCGCCACCTGAACTGCCGCTACGATGCATCCGAGCATGGTGTTGGAAAACAAGCTGCCTAGGGCGATGAAGGTGAGCGACAGCCAGGTCGGCGACGCGAGACCGGCGCCGACTCCGCTGACCGCGAGCCCGGCTCCATAGACCATCGGCACCACCATCTGACCGTCGCGTCTCCCGCTGGCCATAAGGCGGTCGGCGAGGGCCCCGGCAGTCACCGATCCGAGTATGCCGAAGACGAGCGTGGTCAGCCCGAGATAGAGGCCAGCATCCGCGATGGCGAATCCGTGGACACGCTGGAGGAATGCGGGATACCAGGCATTGGCGCCGTAGCTGAATACCGACAGGAGGCCCATGCCGACAAAAAGCGGGAGATAGACCCGGCGGTTGCGCCAGACATAGCGCGCCGAGTCAGCGACGCCCGGACCGGATGTGCCGATTGCGCCGACGGCATCCAACCTGCGGGGCGGCTCGCGGATGGCGACCGCGGCGAGCGCGGCCAGCATCAGTCCGGGCAGCCCGATCGCGAGGAAGACGAGCTGCCACGGCTTGGCGATCCCCAGAACCGGGAGATCCATCGGGCCAAGCCGCTCGAGCGCCTGCACCGCAGCGCCGCCGATGACCAGCGCCAAGCCGGTGCCAATGGGAATGCCGAGCCCGTACACCGACAATGCGCGCGACAGCTTATGCGTCGGGAAATAGTCGCTGATCAGCGCGTATGAGGCGGGCGACAATGTCGCCTCGCCGACACCGACGCCGACCCGGAAGGCGAACAGCCGCCAGAACGAACCGGCGAGGCTGCAGCCGGCGGTCATCACCGACCAGAGCGCCACCCCCAGAACGATGATCCCGCGCCGGCTCCAGCGATCGACCGCCCAGCCGAGCGGGATGCCGGCGACCGTGTAGAGAAATACGAAGGCAAAACCTGTGAGGTAGCTGAACTCGGTGTCGGAAAGGCCGAGATCGGCCCGGATCGGCTTGACCAGGAGTCCGAGTATCTGCCGGTCGATGAAACTGGAGGTGTAGAGGAGCATCAGAATCAGGACCACGGTCCAGGCATAGAGCTCGCTCGGCGCGAATGCGTCCGATCGGTCTGCCGTCACCGTGGTCCGGTTGGCGGTCTGCATGCCCCTCCCTTCCAATTCCCCTTCCCGGCCGGGCGCCGCCCGCCGGTCGCCGGCGCGGCTAAGGCCGCACGTAGGACGTCTTCACGGTCGTGTAGAACTCCGCCGCGTAGCGGCCTTGCTCGCGCGGCCCATAGCTCGATGCTTTCCTGCCTCCGAACGGCACATGATAGTCCAGCCCGGCGGTCGGCACGTTCACCATGGCGAGCCCCGACTGGATGTTCGCCTGGAAGTGCCGGGCATATTTGAGTGACGTCGTGCAGATGCCGGCGGAAAGTCCGAATTCCGTGTCGTTCGCGATGGCCAGGGCCTCCTCGAAATCGTCGACCGGAATGACGCTGGCGATCGGTCCGAAGATCTCCTCCCGGTTGATTCGCATGGCGTTGCTGGTTTCGGTGAAGAGCGCGGGCTGCATGTAGAAGCCCGGCGTATCGCGGCTCAGCGCCTCGCCGCCGCTCCGACGCGCGCCCTCGCCGTCGCCGACTTCCAGATAGTGCAGGTTCGAATCGAACTGCCGCCGGTCGACCACCGGCCCGATCTCCGTGGCGCTGTCCAGCGCGTGCCCGACCCGCAAAGCCTTCATGCGTGCCAGGACTGCGGCAACGAAGCGGTCGTGAATGCCTTTCTGAACAATAATCCGGCTGGTCGCGGTGCAACGCTGGCCGGTCTGAAAGAACGCCCCGTTGACGGCGCAGTCGACGGCTATGTCGAGATCGGCGTCGTCGAGCACGATCAGCGGATTCTTTCCGCCCATCTCGAGCTGGAGCTTGACCATGCGCTCAATCGCCCGCACCGCAATCCGCCGGCCGGTCGGCACCGAGCCGGTGAAGCTCAGCGCGTCGACTTCCTGGATGATGGCATCGCCAAGTTGCGAGCCTCTGCCCATGACGAGATTGACCACGCCGGGCGGCGCGCCCGCGCGATGCAGTATGTCGACGAGCGCCCAGGCGGAGCCGGGCGTGAGGTCTGCCGGCTTCACGATCACCGTGTTGCCAAAAGCCAGCGCCGGCGCGATCTTCCAGGCCGCGATGGCGATCGGGAAATTCCACGGCGTGATGATGCCGACCACGCCGACAGGCTCACGCGTGACCTCGACTTCCACGCCTGGGCGCACGGACGGCACGCGCTCGCCCTGCAGGCGAAGCGCTTCGCCGGCGAAGAACTGAAAGACCTGGGCGGCGCGGCCAACCTCACCGATCCCGTCCGCGCGGGTCTTGCCTTCCTCGCGCGACAGGAGTTCCCCGAGCTCGTCCCGGCGGGCCTGCAGCTCGCGCGCCACGGTGTGGAGGATATCGGCGCGGGCCTGCGCCGTGGCCGCCGACCACGCTTTGAAGGCCGACCGCGCTGCAGCGCCCGCGTCGGCAACATCGGCCGGCGTCGCCATGCAATATTCGCCGATGACGTCGTTCGTGTCGGAAGGATTGATATTCGGAG